>JBJKQX010000123.1:0-6169 GCA_046704965.1 Binataceae bacterium (SeqCode) | reverse complement strand
CGATCCGTGGAACCGTCGTTGATAACGACCCAGCGCCGGGGCTTAACCGTTTGCGTCGTCATTGATTCAACGAGTCCCGGTAGCAGGCGCTCTTCGTCGCGCGCCGGAGTTATGGCGATGTAAGTGTTCATGCAAAGTATCGGTAGATAGAAGCTCCGACGACTCGTGTGACCGGTACAGGAAGATGACGCCACAGGCGCGAAGCGGTCTGCATAAGTGGACCCATCGCCTCGGAGTTGCTGCTATCGGGAGCCTTGGGGAAATAGGCATAGGGCAGCGCGAAAGGCTTCGCGCCGAGTGCTTTCTTGAAATGCACCAGCCCGGCATTGCGCATGTCGACTCGCCCAAGGTCGAGAAGCTTCGCGCGCCCCGCGTACTCCTCGATTAGCGCGATGTTCAACAGATGGTTTGCGCCCAGGGTGCCAGGTGTTCGGCGTGCGGCCCACTTGCAGTACAAATCGTCGCCGTCACGCAGCAAGAATATCGCTGCAAGGTCACGGTCACCGGCCACCGCGAACCAGAGCTCTATGCCGCCGTTCCCGGCAAACTCTTCACGCACTGCTGCAAAGAACCCGAGCGGCTGCGGCGGCAAGCCCAATCTTCGGCGTGTCTCGAGTTGCAGTCGGTAGAATCGCCGCACGTGTTGGGAGGAAGAACCCTTCTCGATCTGTACACCTGACGCGGCGGCGCGCCGAGCTTCATAGCGAAAAGTTTTAGACGTTCGCTGCTTCAAAAATGGCAGCGGCTTCGACAGGTCGATCACCCAACGCTGAAAGCAATGCTGCGCTACCCAGGGAGCGCCCGGCTCGACCCCTCGAATTTCGAGTCGCGACGCCGGCGGATGCTCGGCCAGCGCATCACGCAAAAGACTTTTTGCATCGTCGTCGACGCCAAGTGGCGGGCAGTAGTCTGAAAACGGCAGCGAGACCATCCGCGAGCGCAATGGAAGTCCTCCGCTCTGTGCGAGCACGCAACCGGCCAGGACGTCGCGTCCGCGGGCGATAGTCGCCACGAAAAGCCTGAGACCGTATGCGCGTTGGAGCGCCTTTAGCCAAGGCTCCCTATGGTAAAGCGATGCGCCGGAGGTCGTTGCGAGCAGCGTGCTCCATCGCGGCAGCGCGTCGCTCAACGGCTCGATCGTAAGCCTGGGGGAATGGCGCCTGTCGTATATAGGCGTGATGCGCCCCGCTTCCAAGGCAACGTTTTTCGCCATGTCAGTTCAGCCCTTCTGCGTGAGCGGGCGACGCCACGGGACCGCGTCCCATCGCCGCGGCGATCATCGCCCCGAGGTTTGACCGTTCGACCCACAGGTAGACGAAAACTGCCGGAACTGCGGCCGTGACGAGTACCATCGAGGCATCGAAACCGGCGGCGAGCGCCAGATAACGCATGGCAAAGGCAGTGATGCCCGATAGAACTGCAACTCGAAATCCGGGAACCGCGACAGTCAGCAATTCGCGCGCACCAAGCCCAACCAGCGTGCAGGCAAGCGTCAAACCGACCAGCGCCATCGTTCCCTCGACCGCGCTCATAGCGGCACTGACTCCCAGCAGCCCTTTGCCGCTCAGCGCGACAACGGCTGCCGCGATAAGTGCCAGCCTGCAGGCGTGAAGGTAGATGTCGTAGGAGGGATGATCGGTTGCGTAGTAGACCGATCCGATCCCAACCTGGAGCCCCGCCAGCGCGAGTCCCGCGGCCATCAGGCGCAGCACCGGCGCCGCCGCGATCCATTTGTGCCCGTAGGCGGTTGCGAGAAGTTCGGGCGCGAGCACCGCACCACAGAGCGCAACGGTGGGAACGATCCTCACTACATAGCCGAAAAAGTCGCGATAAGCGTTTGCGAGTTTGCGACCGTCGCTACGCAGCCTGCAGAACGCCGGGTAAGTGACCTGCCCCGCCACGCGATGGAATCGATTGGGCACGAAACGGAGTAGCTCCGATGCGATCGAGTACAACCCGAGCGCGGGAGCCCCAAGCAAGCTTCCGATGAGTATGTAGTCAGCATTCGCAGAGACGCTGGTTAGCAGCTTCGCGCCGCATACCGTGCTTGCGAAACGTGCGAAGTCGCGAGCTGCGCGAAAGTTTGGCGCCCCAGTGGGCAGACGACCGTCGGCTACCCAAATGGTTCCGGCGCGCAGCGCAAAGCGCGCGGCCAAACCACCGGGAAGACTCCACGCCGGCATTCGATTAGCGAGCAGGCACAGCGCAATCGCAATGAAGGCGACTTCGCCGAGCACGTCCGCCAACGCCAGAGCGCCGAAGCGAAGCTCACGTCGAAGGCGCGCGTTGCCGACGGAGGCCGTACCCATAAACAAGAGCGGAAGGCAGAGTAGCCGCACTCCCGGGGCAACCCGGGGCATCGCCATCGCGTGCGCGATAAGCGGTGCGCCGACGTAAAGCCCGCCGGCAACGACGGTCGCCAGACCGACGCTCAGCCAGAAGCCTGCCGCTTCATGCTCGGGGCGCAGTTCGTCGCGCTGGATAAGTGCGTCGGGTATGCCGCCCTGGCTGAGGAGAGTCGCGAACACACCAACGATCAACAGAATGCGGAAGACGCCGAAATCTTCGGTCGTAAGGGCGCGCGCGAGTACAATCGTCGAGCCGACCCTAAGGACCTGGACGGTCGACTCGCCGACAACGTTGTCGCGCACGCTTCGGGCGAAAGCTCTCCAGAGCTTTGCTTCACTGCCCGTTGACGTTTCGAGACCTGACATCTTCGCCGCCATCACACGCCCTCGCCCCGCAGGAGCACCGGCAGCGTACGCATCAGGATTCGCAAATCGGTGCCGAGTGACCAGTTGTTCAGGTATTGCACGTCAAGTCGAACCATCTCGTCGAACGAGAGACGGTTGCGTCCGCTTACCTGCCAAAGCCCGGTAATGCCGGGTATCGCGTCCAGGCGGCGTCGATGCCACGGCTCGTACAGTTCGATCTCATACGGCAGCGCAGGTCTCGGGCCGATCAGACTCATCTCGCCGCGGATTACGTTGATCAGCTGTGGAAATTCGTCGATGCTGAAGCGCCGCAGGATTCGGCCAACCGGAGTAATTCGATTGTCATTGCCCAGTTTGAACACCCCATCTCCGTTGGCGGACGCGTCAGGGTTGCCGTTACCTATCCACTTGCGAACATAATCCCGATGCTGCGCATCACTCGCACTGGCGCTCATCGTGCGCAGTTTGAGCATCGCGAAGGGTCGTCCGCGCGCTCCAATACGCACCTGACGGAAAAGGATCGGAGATCCGTCAAAGATCCGGATTGCGAGCGCACCGGCAACCCATAGTGGTGCACTGAGTACCAACAGTGTGCTCGCGGTAAGCAGATCGAACGCGCGCTTGATCGCGAAATTGAGGCCTCCGATATTCGAGCCGCGCACGCTTATCAACGGAATCACGCCCAGCATGTCGAAGCGCAATCCGTTCGGCTCTCTATTCGAGACCCACGGCACAAGCCACCATCTAACCTCGTGCTGTTCACATAGTTCGATGATTTTCTGTTGGCGCTCGGGCGATGAATCCGGCAGGGCGACGGCCGCCTCGAGTCCGGGGAACAGGCGCGCGATCTCGCCTATATGTTTGATTGGACCTAGCGCCGGAAAGCCACGGTACTGCTCTCCCGGACGGCCGTCGTCGAGGAATCCGACAACCTCGTAGGGCGTCAATTGATCGAGGATACTCTCGCACAGATAACGGCCGACCGGATTGAATCCGATCAACACCAGCGGATTCGCGTTACCGGGGCTGCCGTAAAATCTCCGGATCCACCAGCGCGTTGCCGTTCGCACGATAAGCACAGCCGGCATCGCCAACAGGTAACCTAGAAGCACGGTGAGGCGCGAAGCGTTCAGATGGGCAAGGAAACTGGCCAGAACCGTAAGGAGCGCGGCTATCGTGGTTCCGCGCACGACGGCCTCCAGCTCTTTGAGCCCGCCGTTGCGCATACGGTAGAGATCGCACGCGCGGAACACCGCGAACCATGTACCGGCCAACACAATAGTGCCGAACGCGAGCACGTCGGCACTGGTTCGCGCCAGGCGTATTTTCATCGCGTCGCCCGGATCATGGAGCATCAGGGCGGCGCCGAACGCCATGAAAAGCGCAACGGCATCGGCGACGGCAAATACCGCCTTTTGCTTTTGGAGCTCGCCGGCGAACACGTGCGACCTACCTTCTCCAGGGGGGAGGGGGAGATTGGGTTGCCGATCGTCTGAGTCCGCCGGCGAGCAATTCGTGATATCCGGCCAGTGCCTGACACACTACCTGCACGACGCGTGCTACCTCAGTTTCACTGAGATGCGGATGCATCGGTAGCGAGAGCGCGGTATCCGCGAGTGCCTCGGCGCTTGGGAAATCACCCGCCGAGTAACCAAGTTCCCGGCATGCAGGCTGCAGATGGAGCGGCACGGGATAGTGGATACCGCACTGAATTTCGTTGCGGATTAACGCCTCGCGAATAAGATCCCTTGCGGGCGTGCGCACGACGAACAGGTGGTGGGCGGACACTGTGGCGTCTGGCTCGGCCGGTAATTTCAACAGAGTCGGGTCAAGCAACTTGCGGTACAACCGCGCTATCTTGCTTCGACGCGCGTTCCACTCGCCAAGGCGCTTGAGCTTCGCCCGCAGCACTGCCGCCTGTAGCGCGTCCAGGCGTGCGTTGTAGCCGAAATCCTGGTGTGCGTAGTGCGATATGCGACCGTGGTCGCGTAGCAATCTCACTTGCGAAGCCAGATCGTCATCGTTGGTGACGACTGCACCGGCTTCTCCCCATGCGCCGAGATTCTTGCCGGGATAGAAGCTGAAGCAGCCCGCCAGTCCGCTCGTGCCCGCCATGACGGTTTCTCCGTGGCGTCCGACCCAACTTGCCCCATGCGCCTGGCAAGCGTCTTCGATAATCTTCAGTCCGAACTCGCGGGCGATCGCGCCGATCTCTTCCATTGCCGCGGGAAGTCCGTACAGATGAACCGGCACTACCGCGCGCGGCTCCGTGGATGTACCGTTGGCGCGGCGTTCGAGATAGCGTTTCAGAGCGCTCGGACTCATGTTGCCGGTGTCTGGGTCTATATCGACAAACACCGGTCGGGCGCCGGTCTGACGAATCGCAGCCACGGTCGCCATGAAAGTCATGGGCGTGGTAATGACGATATCGCCAGGGCCAATCCCGGCGGCCAGGAGCGAGAGCCTCAGAGCATCGGTCCCGCTTCCCACTCCAATCCCATGGCGCGCACCGAGGAACTCCGCGAATTCATGCTCGAAAGCTTCTACCGCGGCCCCTCCAACATACGCGCAGCCCTCGTGGATTTGGGCGAACCCCCGTTCGGCGTCCTCACGGATCTCGGCGTTTTGAGCTGCAAGGTCAACAAACTTAATCGGCCGCATCAAAAGCTCCATTCATGTTCGGGTGAGAATCGGAATGCTCGATCAGGCGCCTCAGACGGGCCGGATGACCGGCGACAATCGAGCGAGGCGACACGTCACGCGTAACAAGTGCGCCCGCCCCCACTATGGCTCCGGCACCAATAGTCACTCCGCACATGATAATGGCGCCGCTTCCGATTGAGGCTCGCCGACCGACCCTGGTCGGCTCCATCCGCCAATCCTCGTCTCCCTTGGTCGAGCCGTCAGGATTGGTAGCGCTCGGGTAGCGATCGTTGATGAAGACCACGCCATGGCCGATGAAGACTTCATCCTCAACCGTCACGCCTTCGCAGATGAAGCTGTGACTGGAGATTTTGCACCGCTGTCCTATCGAGGCGCCGCGCTGGACTTCGACGAACTCCCCGATGCGCGTGTGCGCGCCCACCTCGCAGCCGTAAAGGTTCACGAACGGCGCGAGCCTGACGCCCGCTCCCAAACGCACGTCATCGGTCACGCACGCGTACTTGTGGATCTGACTTCCGTTGTTCATCGCATCACCAACGCACGATTGTCGATTGGCGTCATCCGGCCGCCGTTTCGCAGCGACAAGGTGGCCGCGTCCAGAACGCTCACCACGCGCAACCCCGAAAGACCGTCCGTGCGCGGAGTTGCCCCGGTTTTGATGCAGTTGACGAAGTGTACACACTCCGCGCGCAATGGTTCTTTTTCATCGATGCGAGGGATTTGTATATCTCCGTAGCGGTATGAGTACTGAAAATCACCGAAGGTGTCGTAATAGCGATGGACATCGACTC
>JBJKQX010000122.1:0-2711 GCA_046704965.1 Binataceae bacterium (SeqCode) | reverse complement strand
AAGCATCGGGGCCTGTCGCTGATGCTGTTCGAAAAGACGCCCGGCGACGATTTCGCGCCGCCCCATCTGACCGGTTCCAGGATTCCGACCATCGGCTATCACGGCATGAACAGCTACGCGCTGTCCTTCGACGACGCCTACGCGCCCGCAGCCAATCTTATCGGCGGAGTCGAGGGACGCGGCTTCTACCAGTTGATGGCAACCTACGAGGCGGCTCGAATCCAGACCGCCGCGCGCGGCGTGGGCGTCGCGCAGGCCGCCTTCGAGGTCGCAACCAAGTACGCGCGTGAGCGCACCCAGTTCGGCCAGCCAATCGGCGACTTCCAGGTCATCCGGCACAAGCTCGCCCACATGGCGGTCGAAATCGAAGCCGCACGCCAGCTTGCCTACTTCGCCGCTTCGCAGAAGGACACGGGCAAGCGATGCGACTACGAGGCGGGACTCGCCAAGCTGTTCGCGGCCGAGATGGCCGAGCGGGTCACGCGCGAAGCGATGCAGATACATGGCGGGTACGGCTATTCGATGGAGTTCGAAGCGCAGCGCTTCTGGCGCGACGCGCGGGTGCTGTCGATCTTCGAGGGCACCAGCGAAATCCAGGCCGAGGTCATCGGACGCCGCATCATGGAGCGGGCCGACTAGCCGCACACGGGGAACGGGAAACCAAACGAGATGGGTATCACCGGAGATTCAAACTACTTCGAGGATTTCAACGTCGGCGACACGCTGCTCCATCAGCGCGGCCGCACCGTCACCGAGGCGGACAATCATATGTTCACCTCGCTGGTGATGAACACCGCCGAGCTGCACTTCAACCAGGACCTGGTCGACAAGGAACCCGCGACCTATTATGGCGGGCGGCGCGTGGTTTACGGCGGCGTGGTGCTGGCCTTCACAGTGGGGCTCGCGTCGCAGGACACCAGTGAGAACGCGATCACCGAAATCGAGATGGACAACGGACGTCACACCAATCCGGTTTTCCACGGCGACACTATCTATGCCGAATCGACCGTGCTGGAGAAGCGTGACTCAGAGCGTCCCGACGCGGGAATCGTGAAGTTTAAGCTCGAGGGCAAGAAACCCGACGGCACCGTGGTAGTCGAAATCGAGCGCACCGTGCTCGTCAAGCGCAAATCGCACTACCTCAAAAAGGCCTGACACCCAAACC
The DNA here is from genome assembly GCA_046704965.1 of Binataceae bacterium (SeqCode). Taxonomy (GTDB): domain Bacteria; phylum Desulfobacterota; class Binatia; order Binatales; family Binataceae; genus DTIX01. Next base: position 1,546 of record JBJKQX010000122.1, on the reverse strand, counting down.
AGCGCAAGCAAGGCGGAGACTTTCGATATGTATATTCTGGACAACGGCGCGCGCTTCGTAATCCCGCGCACCGAACTTACCTATCCCGCGCACAGCATGAAGCTCCATCAGAACGCGGCCGACCCGGTCAAGTCGCCGGTCGATCACGTGATGGCGGACTTCGAGGACGCCTGCCCCTACGAGTTCAAGGGCGAGAAGAGCCGCAAGGTGATGGTCGAGGCGCTCAACACGCTCGACTTCGGCAAGAAGGTCATCACCGTGCGTCCCAACAATATCCATTCGCCCTTCTTCAAGGACGACATGGAAGCCGTGATGCTGGGTGCGCCCAACCGCTTTCACGGAATCATGCTGCCCAAGACCCGCGGCGCCGACGAAATCCGCGAGGTCGGCAAGCTGCTCGACGATCTCGAGCGGCGCGGCGGATGGAAGTACCGGGTGCAGATTGAGTCGCTTATCGAGACTCCGCACGCTCTCGTCCACGCCTACGATATCGCGACCGCCTCGGACCGGATGTGCGGTCTGGTGTTCGGTATCGCCGATTTCGCCGCCAACATGGGAATCCGCGAGATCGTCGAGGCGCAGAACCAGAATTTCCATTACGCCAAGCAGGCAACCGTCGTCGCCGCCAAGGCTGCCGGGCTGCACGCGATCGACAACGTTTATCTGCGGCTATGGCGCGGCAGCGACGCGCCCGAGCGGGTGGCGGAGCTTCAGCAGGGACTTCGCGAGAAGAATACCGGCTCTGCGAACCTCGGGATGGACGGAACCTGGGTTATCCATCCGCAGCAGGCGGAGATTGCCAACTCCTGCTACACGCCCAGCACCGACCAGGTCGAGGAAGCGCGCCGCGTAATCAAGCTTTACCACGAGAAGGGCGGCGGCTCGATGGCTGATCCCAAGACCGGCGAGATGATCGACGAGGCGACCATCAAGATTGGCCTAATGGACCTCGCCAAGGGCGCGCAGGCCGGGATGGTCAGCGACGCCGAACTGAAGGAGTGGTCGGCCAAGTCGAAGGCGATAACCGGCTACGACATCCTGGAGCTGATGCGCCGGGTAGGGTAGCAGCCGCACCCGTAATTCATCGACTCGAAGGCGTGCCGTCCGAATCGGATGGCACGCCTTTTTGTCGCAAATCCTGACACGCCGCGGATGCGATCCGACCATGAGCCGCATCGGGCGTTTCAGGCTTCTTTACTTGCCTCATGTTAACTAATAGTCTGCATTCTCTGATTAGACTGACAGTATCGTCGCGCGCTTAAGGCTTATCCTGGGGAAGCGTGCGACACGGAATTTGGCTTCGCGGTTATGCCGCAAGGGAGGGAGAGGCCATGACATCCAACCAGCAGTCGAATCCACCGCCCGCCGACGCCAGAATTTTCAAGTTCCCGGCGTATTACGGACCCTTTTTGATAGTTGCGGTGATTGTGCTTGTAGGGTTTGTCGCGCTAGGGCTCGTGTTGCCATGGCTCCCGGGGTCTGGGGCGTCATCTTTCCAGCCTTTCCTCTGGGCTGCCGCAACGCTGCTTTTTTTGGGGCCGTTCTC
>JBJKQX010000121.1:0-4838 GCA_046704965.1 Binataceae bacterium (SeqCode) | reverse complement strand
CCGGCACAATAGCACTCCAGCTGTGCCGTGCGTTGGCGCGCCTCAACTACAGGGTGGAAGTATTCGGAGAGCGTGAATCCATTGCGTTTCGCTCCAGATATTGCGCCTGGGCTTTGGTGGCACCTGACTGGCAGCCACACAGGGTGGCGTCGGAGCTCAGACGGATCATCGAGCAAGGCCGGTACGCCGCAATTTACGTTTGTAGCGAAGAGATTCTGGAAATACTGCACAATCTTCTGTCAGCCACCCCGTTGACGGGATTACCTCTGCCAGAGAAGCGGGTTGTCGAAGTTTTGCTCAGCAAGAATGTGACAGTGCAGCATATGAAGAGGGCCGGGATTGCGGTGCCTATTACGATTGTTCCGGACGGCGAGGACGACGTAAAACAAGCGTCGTCTGAACTTGGCGTACCTCTATTGGTGAAGGGTGAACGTGGGGATTCGGGTCGGAACGTCGAGATCATCACCAGCGCAGAGGACGTGCTTCCAGCTTATCGGAGAATCGCCCAGCGAGAGCAGTCGTATGGTGGAAGGCCGGCGTTGCAGCAGATGATTCGAGGACAATCCTACTCGGTAGGCGGACTGTTCCATGAAGGACGCGCCCTGAGGATATGTGCTCACAAGAAAGTTTTGACCTATCCACCATTCGGTGGTTTCACTGTCAAGGGCGTTACCTCGCGGCCCCCAGGACTGCTTGACCAAAGCATGCGCGTGTTCGATGCGTGTGGTTACACGGGACTCGGACATGTTGAGTTCATTCAAGACGTCCGAGATGGCCGCTACAAGTTCATCGAACTGAATCCCAGGGCATGGGGCAGCATCGGCGTCGCCGAGCATGCCGGCGTGGATTTGTTTACACCGTACAATGCACTGGCCCAAGGCGAATCGGTTACGCCCGACCTGAACTATCGCGAGGGCGTTACATATCATCGCTTTTCCGGCGAGATCCGACTAATTCTTCGACAACCCTCGCGATTACCCGGCTTCTTGCGGGATGCGCTCGACCCCCGCATCTGTTCCGACTTCACGTGGTCGGATGCCGGTCCTCATCTGTTCTCGCTAACTCTGGCGAGCGTTCTCAATCACTGAAACATTTTGGCGAGGCGCCTCGCTCCCATACGCCGCGTTGCGATTCCAGTCGAATGACCGGTTCGGATATGGGTTAGGGTACGCACGATATCGAGCATCGTCAGCCCCGACCACATGACCCCGAGCGGCTTCGAACGGCGTCTAAGTCAACAGGGACGCGGAGAATCTTGGATCTCCTCGCGAGCCGTCAAGCGGGCACGCGAATTGCGCAGTAAGGGACACGATTCCCGGACCTGGAGTTTGTGTAGTGGCAAGGCCCGAAGTTTGTCCCGCCGTGCGCCGAGATTCGAAACCCGTTCTACTACGCTTTGCATCATGTCTGCGTCCTTACGCGGGGTTGACGGCGTTGGCGGCGATGGCGGGCGCGCTCAAGTTCACGCTGCCGTTGCTGTTGCCGATGGCGTTCAAGTACGTGATCGACGTCCTGCTGATGCATTCGAAGCATCTTGACTGGATCGACACGACCTTCGACCGCTGGATCACCGCGCTCGCGGGCGCGCTGGGTCTTGGCACCGGGATGGACGGCAAGCTCGCTGCGATGGGCGTTGCGCTTTCGGTGGTCTTCCTGCTGGAGGCGGTTTCGGCTTACTACGCGAACTATTTTTCGGGCGTTGCGGGCGAGCGGGTGATGCTGGACTTGCGATGCCGACTGTTCGCTCACATGCAGCGTCTGTCGCACTCGTTCTTCGACCGCAATTCGGTGGGCGCCATTTCCTCGCGCCTGCTCAATGACGTTGAGATGGCCGAGCAGTTCGTGACCTCCGCGTTGACCGACGTGTGGATGGACGCTGCGGTGCTCGGGTTCGTGATTCTGATCGTGTTCGAGCTGTCACCCGAGCTCGCGTGGCTGTCGGTTGCCGTAATCCCGATCTATGTCGTGATGATCACGTTCATCTCGCCGCGTATCCTTCGCGCGAGCCGTGCGGTGCAGGAGCAGTACGGGCGTCTTTCGGGATTGCTGCACGAACAGATTGCCGCGGTTGCGGTCACCAAGTCCTTTCGCCAGGAAGAGCGCGAGACCGAGCGTTTCCGGGCCGAGGCGATCAGGCTTCGCGACAACACGATTGAGCGTGTGCGATGGGTCTCGACGCAGCAGGGCTACGGCGAATTCCTGTATCGCTTTGCGCCGGTGATGATGGTGTCGGTGGCCGCGATCATGATCTCGCATCACAAGATGGGGATCGGCACGATGGTGGCCTTTATCAACTACCTTGGCTTCCTCTACTTCCCGCTGGAACGCTTTTGTGCGCTTGCCACGATTACCTCGAACTCGTGCGCCGCAATCGAGCGCATCTTTGAGTTCCTCGACTACGAGCCCGAGGTTAAGGAACACCCGCTCAGCATGCCGATGCGGGTCAAACGCGGCGCGGTCACCTTCGAGCACGTCAGCTTCGAGTACGAGTCGCGCAACGGGTCCCATCGGCATCGCGCGCTGCGCAATGTGAATTTCCGCATCGAGGGCGGCACATGCGTGGCGCTGGTGGGGCGCTCGGGCGCCGGCAAGACGACGCTCGCAAGTCTGATACCGCGCTTTTACGATGCGACTGCCGGTCGCGTGTTGATCGACGGCCGCGACGTGCGCCATCTGTCGCTCGAATCGCTGCGCGAGGAGATCGGGTTCGTCCCACAGGAAAACCTGGTCTTCAGCACCACCATCCGCGACAACCTGCGCTACGGCAAAGAGGACGCGAGCGACGCGGAACTCTGGGCCGCGCTCGAGCAGGCTAACCTGCGAAGCTTCGTCGAGAGCTTGCCGGGCGGACTCGACGCCCCGATCGGTTCGCGCGGTGTGAAGCTCTCGGGTGGCCAGCGCCAGCGCGTCGCTCTGGCCCGCGCCTTCCTCAAAGACCCTGCCATCCTGCTGATGGACGAAGCGACCTCGGCGCTCGACTCGGAATCCGAGGCCCAGGTTTACGACTCGATGTGGCGTCTGATGCGCGGGCGCACGTCCTTCCTGATTGCGCACCGGCTTGCCGCCGCGGTGGGTGCGGACCTCATCCTGGTGCTCGACCGGGGCGAGCTGGTCGAGAGCGGATCGCACGAGGAACTGCTCGCGCGCAACGGACTTTACTCGCGACTTTACAACGAACAGATGAACAGCCTCTCGGGCGGACGCCGGCAGCGGGCGACCGCGTTGGCGAGGTAGCTAACTCCAACGCCGCAATATGTTTTAGGAGAGCAACGTGACAATCAGCCATTACGTCCCGACCGCCAACCGCAACGGAAACACCGTGGTGCGAAACGGCAAGGCCCGACGTCTAACCAGACCGCTTCGGATTGCACAAATCGCTCCGCTGTACGAACGAATCCCGCCCGAGTTCTACGGCGGGACAGAGAGGGTGGTCTCCTACCTGACCGAGGAACTGGTGCGGCGCGGACACGACGTCAGCCTGTTCGCCTCGGGCGACTCGAAAACCTCCGCGCGGCTGGTGGGCGGATACCCGCGTTCGCTCCGACTTGCCGGGCTTGCGCCTATGGGGACGCAACTGCATCTTCCGATGCTGACCGACTTGTACGAGAACGCGGATAGCTTCGACATAATTCACTCGCACATTGACTATTGGAGTTTCCCGTTCGCGCGCCTCAGTGCAACTCCAACGATTTCCACGATGCACGGGCGGCTCGATATCGAGAGCCTCAAACCCATCTACGACTGCTTTCGCGACATGGCGCTGGTGTCGATCAGCGACGCGCAGCGGGCGCCGATCCCCCACATGAACTGGGTCGGCACTATCCATCATGGTCTTCCCGACGACTTTCTTGAATTCAAGCCCCAGCCCGGTAAATACCTTGCCTTCCTGGGCCGCATTTCGCCCGAGAAGGGCATCGGCCTCGCCATCGATACGGCGCGGCGCGCTGGGATTCCGTTCAAGATCGCGGCCAAGGTCGACGCGGTCGATCGCGAATATTTCGAAACCCTCATCAAGCCGCGCCTGTCGCCGCCCGACGTCGAATATATCGGCGAAATAAGCGAGCACGAAAAGAGCGAGTTTCTGGGCAACGCGCTCGCGCTGCTGTTCACAATCGACTGGCCGGAGCCGTTCGGGCTCGCGATGATCGAGGCGATGGCGTGCGGAACTCCGGTTATCGCGCGTCCCTGCGGTTCGGTGCCTGAGGTGGTGCGCGACGGCCGCACCGGTTTCATCGCCGAAAGCGTCGAGGACCTCGCGGCTGCAGCCCAACGGGTCGAGCAACTCTCGCGCGCGGAGTGCCGCGCCGAATTCGAAACCCGCTTTCGCATCGACCGCATGGCGGAACAGTACGAGTCCGTCTACCTGCGTGCCGCCGGAGGAGTCTTCAGCTCGGACGGCCCCGCGATCAGGGCAGGGTCTCGCAGCTAGCGTTCAGAATCTCTCGTTTACCTAAAAGGGGGGCGCAGCTGGATTCGCTTCGTCCAACGGTGAAGCAGGAATACCCACGTGCACCGGCGGTTTCACCCGGTCGACTAATCGGTGACCGAAATTAGGCGTGCTACGCGCGATCGATTACATCGACAGTGACGTCGCCGCGGGTTTCGATAATGTCGATAGAAGCGCCGACCTGAGTGCGCCGGACCATGAACGACACGGAGCCCTCGCTCACCTTGAGGTTTTCGATCTTGAGCCAGTCGAGCCACTCGGGCATCGCGGGTGAATTGACTACCAGCTTTCGCTCGAACCCTCTGACTTCAATTCCAAGCATCGCTTGCACGATCATGAAGATGCTGGCAGCGGACCATGCCTGCGGATGACAGGCAACAGGGTAGGGGAC
>JBJKQX010000120.1:0-3949 GCA_046704965.1 Binataceae bacterium (SeqCode) | reverse complement strand
GGTCTTGAGGAAGCGCTTATCGGGGCCGACGCTGGCGTGGACACGAGCCTCAAGCTTACGGAGGCGGTCAGGGCGAAGCTCAAGAATGACGCCAGGCCCGACGTGATTCGTGAGGCCCTGAAGGATGAAATCGCGGCGATACTCGAGAAGGTCGAGCGCCCGATGGCTGACCCGGGCTCCGAAGCACCACTGGTTATCATGATGGTCGGGGTGAACGGCGTCGGCAAAACCACGTCCGTCGCAAAGCTTGCGGCCCGCCTCAAGCAGGAACGTGGTCCGGTTATCGTGGCTGCGGCCGATACATTTCGCGCCGCCGCGATCGAGCAGCTTGAGGTATGGTGCAAGCGCGTCGACGTTGACATGATCAAGCAGAAGCAGGGTTCCGACCCCGCGGCTGTGGCTTTCGACGCGGTCAAAGCTGCCGTCGCTCGCAAAGCACGCACGGTCCTGATAGACACTGCAGGCCGGCTTCAGACCAAGACCAACCTGATGGAGGAGCTCAAGAAGATAGGGCGGGTGGTTGGTCGCGAGCTTCCGGGAGCACCGCAGGAGACATGGCTCGTGCTGGATGCGACCACGGGGCAGAATGCTCTTAGCCAGGCGAAAATCTTCGGCGAGGCGGTCAAGCTTACGGGTGTGGTGCTGGCGAAGCTCGACAGCACGGCCAAGGGCGGAGTCGTGGTAGGGATAGCGGGGCAGCTTGGAGTGCCGGTCAGGTTCGTCGGACTGGGCGAGAATATCGAGGACTTGCGGGAATTCGACGCCCGCGAGTTCGTCGACGCACTTTTCTCGCCGGGCGATGACACGGCCAGCGGCTCTTATGCAGCTTGACAGTATACTTAATTCAAAATTAAACTAAAGGTCTAAGTTTGTAGTCATGTCGATCGATGTTTTAAACCAACTGGACGAGCGTATTCAGGCCTCGGTAAAGCGGATTCAACAGCTCCGGGAGGAAAATGCGCAACTTGCCTCGCGTCTGTCAGAAAGCGAACGCAAACTGGAAGAGGCGAACGTCCGGCTCAAGGAGTCCGGCGACGAGTTGCGGCAGCGCGAAGAGGAGCGCGACGAGGTTCGCGGCCGAATCGAGAAGATTCTGGAAAGGTTTAACGGGATCGATCTTGGCTAGGGTATGAAAGGCGTCAACGTCGAGATCATGGGCCAGAGCCTGATTGTCGCAAGCGATGCGGGCGACGAATGGGTGAGGTCCGTGGCCGCGACGGTCGACGAACGCATAAGGCAGCTTCGCGAAAGCAGCCAGACGGTTAACTCGGTCAATCTGGCGATACTGGCCGCGCTCAATTTTGCCGACGAACTCGAGCACCTCAAGAGGCGATATCAGGAGTTGGTCGACCGGATAGAGAAATTAAACAGCCGCCTGGATGCGGCTATCGAGGGGACCGACGTCTGATGGCTGAGTGGGCGATGGCGCCTGGCGAAGCGCATTTTGCACTCAGTGGCGGGGGCAGAGAGGGCTCGTACAAAGGCACGATGCAGTGCTTGCAATTGATAGAACCCGTTGGACTTGGCGGGAGCGCGCACGGGGGTGACGGTCGCGCTTCGGGCGTCAACGGGCGGACCGTCGCGAAAAATTTTGGCACTGATTTGGGAGGCGTGCTTCTAAAAGCGCCCAACGGATTCCGGCCTTAAAGGGACCCTGCACCCGTCATGGCCGAATGGACCATGGCGGACGAAAAAACATACCTCAGAGCTGTTCTAAAGGCGGCGCGTCAGGCGATGCCGCCCTCGCGCACGTCTGCATTGTCGCGCGAGGTGCAGGATCGTCTGCTCGCAAGCGGTCTGCCGGATGCGTATCCGACGCTCGTTCTCTACGCTGCGGTGGGAAACGAGGTAGCGACGGACGCGCTTCTCGCCTTTGCGTTGCGATCAGAGAAAACGGTCTTGTTCCCGCGCCTCGACATCGCGCGGGGCGAGATTGAGCTGGGGCGCTTTCGCGAATCGGTGGGACTGGTCCGCGGAGCCTTTGGAATCGCCGAACCGCCGCCACAGGCGGACGACGTGCGAGCGGAAAATCTCGGGCCCGCGCTGGTTGTCACGCCCGGGGTAGCGTTCTCGGCGCGTGGCGAACGGCTCGGCCGTGGTGGGGGCCATTATGATCGTCTGCTTTCGAGACTCGATTCGCAGGCGATCACAGTGGGTCTCGCGTACTCATTTCAGCTGCTGGAGAGCCTGCCACAGTCAGGCACCGACCGGCGGCTAAATTTCGTTATCACCGAATCGGCCGTTTATTCGGCATCCGACGCGCCACAACCAGGCGGTTCGATTTGGGACCAAGGAGGTACAACCAGGTGAGCTGGATATATGCCGTCCTTGGCTTCGTGGTCGGGGGTGCGGTCTTCTTAATATTTGGGTTGCTTCAACGCCGCAAGGAGGCGATCAACCTCGAAGCCGCTCGTGCACAAGCCGAGGAAATAACCGGAGACGCTCGTGACAAGGCTGAACTCATAGTCAAGGAAGCGGAGGTCAAGGCCAAGGATATCGTTGTAGGAGCCCGTGCGGATGCGGACCGTGAAGTCCGTGAGAGAAGGCGCGAGCTGACTCAAGTCGAAAACAAACTGCAATCCCGCGAGGAAACGCTCGACAAGCGTATCGAGGGGTTCGAGCGCCGCGAAACCGATCTCAACCGTCGCGACCAGAGTATCCGCACGCGCGAGAAAAACATCTCCGACAAGGAGGCGCAGCATCAGGCGCTAATCGACGAGGCGCGCACCAAGCTCGAACAGGTAGCAGGTCTTACTCGCGAGGAGGCCAAACGCGGCCTGATCGAAGAAATGGTCGGTCAGGCGCGTCACGACGCGGCCAAACACATCCGGATCGTAGAGGAGGAAGCACGCGAGGAGGCCGACCGCCGGGCAAAACGCATCGTCTCGATCGCTATCGAGCGCCTTGCCGGTGAATTCGTCACCGAGCGGACGGTTTCGGTTCTGCCGCTTCCCAACGATGAAATGAAAGGCCGGATAATCGGGCGCGAGGGTCGCAACATCCGGGCGATAGAAGCGGCCACCGGAGTCGACGTAATCATTGACGACACCCCGGAATCGATCGTGCTCTCCTGCCACAATCCCATCCGGCGCGAGATAGCGCGGGTCGGACTCGAGCGGCTTATCGCTGACGGCCGAATTCATCCGGGCCGTATCGAGGAAGTCATTCGCAAGGCGGAGCAGGAGGTCGAAGAGTCCATCCGCGAAGCCGGCCAGCGCGCGATTATTGAGGTCGGCGTCCACGGTGTTCATCCCGAGCTGGTCAAGCTGCTCGGGATGCTGAAGTATCGTTACAGCTACGCGCAGAACGTGCTGATGCACTCGATCGAGGCCGCGTTCATTTGCGGAGCGATGGCGGCGGAGCTGGGACTCAACGAGAAGCAGGCGCGGCGGGCGGCTCTGCTGCACGATATCGGGAAAGCGCTCACGCATGAGGTCGAAGGGTCTCACGCGCTCATCGGCGGCGAGATTGCCCGCAAATACGGCGAGTCGGCCAAGATCGTGAACGCAATCGCTGCCCATCACGAAGAGGTCAAGGCCGAAACCGTGCTTGCTCCGTTGGTTGATGCGGCCGACGCGCTCTCGGGCGCACGACCAGGCGCGCGTCGCGAAGTGCTGGAGAGCTACGTCAAGCGCCTGGAGGATCTGGAGACGATCGCGAAATCGTTCAACGGCGTCGAGAAGTGCTTTGCCGTGCAGGCCGGGCGCGAGATGCGCGTGATCGTTGAGCCGAATCAGGTTTCGGACGAAGACTCGCTTGTGCTCGCACGTGACGTTGCGCGCAAAATCGAACAGGACATGACCTATCCCGGGCAGATAAGGGTCACTGTGATTCGCGAGACGCGCGCAACCGAACTTGCCAAGTAAATAGATTGTCTCTGCGGGCGGGGACGGGGCGCGATTCGCGCCCAGCCTCCCGCGTGCTCGCGCCCAAATACGCGCACATCGTC
>JBJKQX010000119.1:0-3654 GCA_046704965.1 Binataceae bacterium (SeqCode) | reverse complement strand
AACCAGCACCCGCGCGCGCGAAAGCAACGGCGCCACGACCTCGAATGAGGGGTTCTCGGTGGTTGCGCCGATTAGAGTGACGAGCCCGCTCTCGACATGCGGCAGGAAAGCGTCCTGCTGGGCGCGGTTCCATCGATGGATTTCGTCGATGAACACGACCGTGCGCCGGTTGCGCGCGTCAAGCTCGCGGCGCGCCTCCTCAACGGCTGCGCGCAGGTCGGCCACGCCGGCGGTCACCGCGCTAATCCGCACGAAAGCGGCGTCGATATGTTTTGCCAGCAGCAGCGCAAGCGTGGTCTTCCCGCTCCCTGGCGGACCCCAGAGGATTATCGAGTAAAGACGGCGTGCCGCGACCATCTCGGAGAGGAGTTTGCCCGGTCCGAGCAGATGCTCCTGGCCAACCACCTCGTCGAGCGTCGCGGGCCTCATCCGATCGGCAAGCGGCCTCGATGCGGGGGGCTTGGGCGGGAACAGGTTCCCGGAGCTTTCAGCCTTTCGACGGGCCATTTTGTGAACCTAGCACATGGCCGGGCCCCAGCAAGGCGTCCCGCGCGGCCACCCCGCGACACCGGCGCGATTGCGCAACCGTGGCATCGTGTTTTACGCTTGCAGTGAACGGTGCGAAGTCACGTAGCGAGCAGATGATTGTCGGAATCGATATCGGTGGTTCAACAACCGACGCTGTGATCCTTGAGGACGGCGAATTCCATGTGGTCACGATCGAGGCGAACGATCCGGTCGCCGCGGCAGCGGGAGCACTCGGCAAGTTGGTGGAAGAGTACGATATCGCTCTCGAACGGGTCGAGCGCGTGGCTGCTACTGGAGCCGGCTCGCGCGCGCTCGGCGAAAAACTTCTCGGGCGCCAAGTCATCAAGGTAAGCGAGTTCACCGCTATCGGCGTGGGTGGAACTTCCCTTGCCGACAAGGATCGCGCCCTGATCGTCTCGCTGGGTACGGGCACGGCGCTGGTGTCGGTCAAGGGCGAGAAGATAGAGCATTTCGGCGGAACGGGAATCGGGGGCGGCACCCTGCTGGGACTGTCCAAGCACATACTGGGCGTTTCGAATCTCGACACCCTGGAAGCGATGGCGAGCCGGGGCGATCTCAAGCGGGTCGATCTCAAGGTTGGTGATATCGCGGGCGGACCGATCGGCGACCTGCATCCGGGAACGACAGCGGCCAATTTCGGCAAAATCCGCTCGGACGCGACGCCCGAAGACAAAGCGCTTGCGATCACCAACATGATAGTCGAGGTGGTCGGCGTCCTGAGTATCGCCGGTGCCCGAGCCTGCGGTCAGGAAAATATCGTGATGACCGGCAAGCTGACCCGCGTATTCCGTTTCATGCAAAAAATCCGCAGCCTTGAGTACACCTTCGGCCGCGGGTTCATCATTCCCGAACATGCTGACTACGCAACCGCTATCGGTGCGGCGCGAACGGCGGCACGGTCCTGACTGACTTGCCGATGGCGGGAAACAGGCGCCGTCCGCCGCGGCTGACCGTCTGGCGCGAGCCGACGTTGCAAACTGCGTGTCGAGGTTCCAAGTTTTCTCGCGATGAGGATAAAATGCGCCGATTGCTGCTGGCGGTTATACCGCGCACGCTATCCAAAGCATCCGCTTTTCCGGGGAAGACACGATGAGTTCAGAACTGCTCAAGGGCTTCAGGATGCTCGAACTGGCCGACGAGAAGGGATCCTTCTGCGGCAAGATCTTCGCTGACCTGGGAGCCGACGTAATCAAGGTGGAACCGGTTGGAGGGTGCTCGACCCGCCGGATCCCGCCATTTCTGGAAGACCGTCCCGGCGCGGACCGTGGCCTGTATTTTATCGCTTATCAGGCGGGCAAGCGGTCGATAACCGCGAACCTCGATTCGGCGGACGGGCGCGCGCTGGTAGCCGAGCTTGCGAAGCAGGCCGACTTTCTCGTGGAATCGTTCCCGGTCGGCTATCTCGATTCGATCGGACTCGGCTACGAGGACCTGTCACGTGCCAATCAACGGCTGATTTACACGTCGATTACTCCGTTCGGCGATCGTGGCCCGGGCAAAAACTATAAAGCTGCTGACATAGTTACATGGGCTGCGGGCGGGATGATGTACCTGATGGGCGAACCGGGCAAACCGCCGCTCCAGACGTCGCTGCCGCAGGCGGGAATGCATGCGGGCAGCGAAGCCGCGGTCTCTTCACTTATTGCCCATTATCCGCGACAGAGCACGGGCCTTGGCCAGAAGGTCGTGGTCGATATGCAGGCCTGTATCGTGTGGACGCTGATGAACGAGCAGTCGATGCCGATCTTCCACGGCGACTATCTGCGGCGCTCGGGCGTCTTCGTCGGCTCGGGCGACACGCGGCGCAAGATGGTCTTCGAATGCGCTGATGGCCATATCTCAATAATTATCATGGGTGGTCCGGTGGGAGCGCCGTCGACCATGGCGCTGATCAACTGGATGGACGAAAAGGGTTTCGCCACTCAGTGGATGAAGGAAAAGGATTGGGTTTCGTGGCTGCCCGGCATACTGATGGCCATGTCGCAGAAGGATCTCGACGAAATCAATGAACTTGAGGACTGCGTGCAGAAGTTCTTCCTCACGATGAGCAAGCGGGAAATTTACAGCGAGGCGCTCAAGCGGCGCATCCTTCTTGCCCCGGTGGCGACCGCCGCGGACATAGCCGCCGACCCGCAACTCGAATCGCGGAAGTTTTTCGTCCAGGTGGATCATCACGATACCCTGGGCCGCTCGCTGACTTTTCCGGGGCCATTCGCAAAATTCGCAGAGACCCCGATAGCACCCCCTCATCGCGCCCCGCGCCTGGGGGAACACAACGAAGAAGTATATTGCGGTCTGCTTGGGCTCAGCCTCGACAGGCTCTCGCGGCTTCAGGCGGAAGGCGCGATCTGAACGTCCCGGAGGATCGACCTGTGGCTTACGCTCTGGAAGGAATCAAAGTTCTCGACTTCGCCTGGGTGGGTGTCGGACCGATAACAACGAAATATCTGGCGGACAACGGGGCCGAGGTTATCCGGGTTGAGTCCGCCGCCAAACTCGACGTGCTGCGGCTTGGCCCTCCGTGGAAAGATGCCCAGCCGGGAATCAACAACAGCCAGTTCTTCGCCACTTACAACACTTCCAAGAAAGGAATCACGCTCAACCTTGGCAAGCCCAAGGCACGCGAGTTGATAAGACGGATGATTCCGTGGGCCGACATCGTGGTCGAGAGTTTTACGCCCAAAGCGATGAGGGGATGGGAACTGGACTACGAGCATCTGCGCGAGATCAAGCCCGACCTGATAATGCTGTCCACCTGCCTTCAGGGTCAGACGGGTCCCAACGCGCTCTATCCCGGTTTCGGCCAGCTGATGGCGGCGCTGTCGGGCTTCTATTACATCTCGGGCTACGGAGAAGGTTCCGTCTGTCCGCCTTACGGTGCGTATACCGATTTCATCGCGCCCCGATTCTCTGCGTCGGCGCTTCTGGCCGCGCTCGACTATCGGCGTCGCACCGGCAAGGGTCAGTATATTGACATGGCCCAGTACGAAGCGGGACTGAGCAATCTGGCGCCTGCACTCGTCGATTACTTCGCGGACGGTCGGGTACTCGGGCCGCAGGCAAACGCCTCGCAACGCTACGCGCCGCATGGCGCCTACCAGTGCG
>JBJKQX010000118.1:0-3959 GCA_046704965.1 Binataceae bacterium (SeqCode) | reverse complement strand
CCGGCGTTCCACAGACCCGCAATTGCGCGCACCAGCGAGGTCTTTCCGGCGCCCGAGCGGCCACTGATAAGCAGACTTTGCTCGGGAGCAACATCAAAGGAAAGGTCGCGCACGAGCGTGCGCTGATAATCGGGCGTCATCAGGGTCAGGCTGTCGGCTGCGACTTCCGGCGCGGTTTCGAGTTCCACCACGGGAAGCTCGGCGGATGCCGGCTCCTCGGGCTCGTTGCAGGCCTCCCAGAACAGGCTGAGGCGGTTTACGACCGCCGTAAAATCGGCGATCTGCTGGAACTGATTGACCACAATCGAGAGTGACCCCTGGAGTGCACCGAACGCGATGCTTGCCTGGCTCATCTCGCCGAACTGTAGCTTGCCGGCAAAATAGGCTCCGGCAAGCACCAGATATGGCAGGACCATCGGCAAGTTGCTGTAGGCGCTGGTGAAGAAGCCGAGATTTCGCTGCCAGCGAATCAGAAGAATGAAGTTGTCCACCACCCAGTGGAAACGGTTGAGCAGATTCCGGGTCTCATGCTTCTCGCCACCGTACATGGCGATTGCTTCGCAGTTGTCGCGAACATGGACGAGACCAAAGCGGAAGTCGGCCTGATAGCGCTCCTGATCGAAGTTGATCTTGATAAGGCGGCGTCCGATGACGACCGTTGCCCACGTGCCAATCACCACATACGCCAGCATCACGAGCGCGAGGCCCCGCGAGATGAGCCACAGAACCACGAAATAGGACGCCGCCGTTATCAGCGAGTTCAAACCCTGAAGCACAAGGCTCGTGCTCTGGGCAGTGAACGTATTGACGTCCTCGGCTATCCGCTGGTCGGGGTTGTCGACTTTCGGGTTCTGTCTGAGACGGTAGAGAGCGTTGCCGGCAAAGCTCTTGTCAATGAATTGCCTCGTGACCCACTCACGCCACGCGATGCTCAGCTTTCCCTGCAAGTAAGGGTAATAGGCAAACACCGGCACCACGGCGACGACGTAGGCGAGGAATATAAACATGTTGTGGTAAAATGCCGCGGAGTGCCTGGTGTTCAGCGCCGTCATCATATGGCGCACGATATATGTGGCCCAGATTCCGAGACCGATGGTGCCACCACCCAGCACCAGCATCACCCCCAGCAGAGTGAATGCTTTGCGCCGTTCTTCGGAAACCCAGTAAGGTTTGGTTAGAGACCAAAGCCTGCGCCAAAACTGACGATCGAACTTATCCATGTTTCTCTTTTTCAGTAGCTTTGAAGCGGACGATGCGGCTTGCCCGACCCGGCGTTAGCGGCGTTGAGCCGGCAGCGTGTATCGCGACTCGAAAGTATCCCCAGTGCAACTGCATCGGTTCGACGCTCACTTTCGAGCCTTCGTCCGCGTGTGAATGGGCGGGAAAAGAGGAAGCGTAGCATTGCGCAAACTTGTCAGCCCATCCCGCTGCATCGCTTCCCTCCTCCAAACAGATTCGCAATCTACGACGATCACATGCTGACAGGGCACGTCCACCGGAGCGAATAGCATGCCATCCCCCGGGCTGGAGCAGCGATCTCGAAATTTGGACGAACCCCGAAGTCGGGAAATTCTTGTCCCCGACAAAATTAATCAATACGACAACGCTCCGCGCAAGGACGGCAGGCTGCGGCTCGGCGCATGACGCGCGAGGTGTCTGGCAAATCCGTCGGGCCAATCCGGCCCGTACCCCGACGCAACATTAAAGCACTTGCTTACATTATATTTATCGCGACCTGTCTCCTTATGGCATGCTACATGCTTCAGGTTGCTTCGGATACGTCGATCCGGGTCGAAAAATAAAGAAGAATAAATCCGAGGCTCGCGCGGGAGGCAGACAAGGAGAGGAAACTGTTGCACTTGAGCGTCCATGATCGTCCTTGCAGGGACGATTTTGCCACAAACGCGCATCCGAGCGGGCTGGCCTCCGACCAGGAGCTGCGCCCGTTTGAGATAGGCTGCGGCAACCCGGTTAAGTCGAGGCAACCTGTCCGACGCACGTCCGAACTGCACGGACGGTCGGGAGGTCTTTGACGCTTCGGCTTGGTCGGGAGAGTTTTCGTCGTCGGCTTGATAAACGTCGCGAGCACAACAAATGAGTCCGCTGGCTGAGTTCTTCTGGTCTGCGGTTCCCGCGGCGGGCGGTTGGTATGTTGTAAAGTCAGTTTTGCCATGGGCAAAGCCTTTGGGAATAACAAAATAACGCACGCGGGTTGATTAAAGAGCAGAACCTCGTTACCTCAATAAAGGCGGTAACCATTTGATTCGACACGCAAACAGCTACGGGCTTTAACGTTTAAGAGGCTGAGGAGAGGGAGATGCTGTCGCGTTGCCGAAAACGTCCGATTCGGTACGTAGTCAGTTCGTGTTTCTTTTTTGGCATCATCGCGCTGGCCAGTCTCGCAGGCTTGGTCGGTTCGGTGGCGCTCGCTTCGACTCAGTCACCGTTCCCGCAACCCGCCGCGCTTGAACCCACAGTCAACTTCTGGGTCAAGGTCTTCTCAGACTACTCATGCCGGGAT
Organism: Binataceae bacterium (SeqCode); assembly: GCA_046704965.1. Lineage (GTDB taxonomy): Bacteria > Desulfobacterota > Binatia > Binatales > Binataceae > DTIX01. The sequence continues at coordinate 1,438 of JBJKQX010000118.1, read as the reverse complement.
TTCATAGCCCATGACGGTAATCAAGTCTGGAAGGTCTACCAGGTTATGCATATTCCAGGCTCAGGTCTGCCCGACCGTTCCGAAGCCGCTTACGCCGGCCAACATCTGAAAGACAAATACGAGACAATTCTCTATCGTCTGGCCGAGGGGCTGAAACCGCGCACAATGACGGAACGCAGGGTGGCCGCGATGTTTGCCGGGGAGCCGCTCAGTGCCTATCGCGAAGCCGCGCAAAATCTCAAGGTGCAACAGGGCCTTCGGGAACGGTTCGCCCGAGGCATGATCCGCAGCCGCCGTTACCGCGGAATAATGGAACGGATTTTCCGCCGTGAAGGACTCCCAAGCGGATTGGTATCTCTCGCCGCAATTGAGTCGGAGTTCAATCCCAGGGCGCGTTCTTACGCTGGCGCTGTGGGAATCTGGCAGTTCATCAGATCGACCGGCCGCAAGTATCTGCGGATAAATCGATATCGCGATGAACGTCTCGATCCGTTCATCGAGACCGAAGCCGCGGCCAAACTTCTAAAGGCGAACTACGAGATGCTCGGCAGTTGGCCGCTCGCGATAACCGCCTACGACTATGGAGCGGGTGGCATGGCGCGCGCTTCCGCCGCGTATGGCGGCAGCTATATGCGCATTCTCAGGAATTACAACGGGCCCAACTTTGGGTACGCCGTCAGAAACTATTATCCGGAATTTCTGGCTGCTCTTAACATATATAGAGATCCGCACCGCTATTTTCCGGACTTGAAGCGAATCCCGGCGCCTCTGCTTCTGGCCGACAATTCCCAAAGCAGCGATCGCAGCTACCATCAGCGACGTTACAGAGTTCGCCCCGGCGACACGCTGGCCCGGATCGCACGGCTGTATGATGTCAGCCTTAGAAACCTGATCAGCGTCAACGGAGTTCGCGATCCACGCGATATCCGGGCCGGGATGCTTCTGTCAATTCCCGGACGATACGAAAGCTTGGCGAGCGCAAGCGCCCAGCGCTACCGCGTCAGACCTGGCGACACGCTCTCGCAGATCGCGATGCGTTCGGGAGTGAGCGTGGCAAGCCTGATGGAAGCCAATAGAATCCGCGATCCGCGCGAGATCAGGGCGGGGCTGATGCTCTCGATTCCCGGTGGCCACGTATCGCCGCATCGAGCGCGCCCGGTCAGCCATCACTATCGGGTCGAGCGTGGTGACACGCTATCGGAGATCGCGATGCGTTCGGGAGTGAGCGTGGCTAATCTGATGGCCGCGAACGGTATCCGCGACCCGCGCGAGATCAGGGCGGGGCTGATGCTGTCGATTCCCGGTGGTCACTCTCCCGTCTCGTTTCACACCCCCGCGAGCGTCCGTCATTACCGCGTCGAACGGGGTGATACCCTGTTTGAAATCGCCGAGCGAACGGGTGTCAAAGTCCGCAACCTGATGGCCGCGAACGGCATCG
>JBJKQX010000117.1:0-8021 GCA_046704965.1 Binataceae bacterium (SeqCode) | reverse complement strand
CGAGCATGAACGTGTTTATCGTAATTCCTCTGCGCGTGATCCGCTCCACCTCTTTCAAAGTCTCCTGCGCGGCCCGCATGCTGATTCCGCCGAACGAAAGCGGCCACTCGCAATACAGCCGCTTGTTGAGAAAGTAAGCGGTAGGCTGACCGTCGGTGATCACGATGATGTGCTGGTTGCGGGCGGGATGCCGCGAGAGAAGTTCCGCGCCGAGGCGAAGCCCGTCCTGCAGATTGGTGAACGGGTCGCCCATGTTCCAGGAAGCCTCGGGCAAATCCTTGAGCTTGAGTTCAACCGCGCGGGTAAAAAATCCGACTATCGAAAAGTAGTCGCGCGGGAACTTGTTGCGGATCAGCGTCTCCATCGCCATCGCGACTTTCTTGGCCGCCGCGAACCGCCCCTCCCAACTCATCGACCACGACATATCGAGGCATAGCACCGTCGATGATGAACTGCCGAAGTCGTTTTCGTAAACCTCGAAGTCCTCGGGGCCGATTTTCAGCGGCACGCCCCCGCTTCGTCCGAGCGCATGCTTCAGAGTCGCAACCAGATTGATATTTAGCGGGTCTCCGTAGCGGTACGGCCGGGTTTCATCGGGCTTGATCTCGCTGATTCCGCGGTAGTCGGTGACGTGACCGCCCGCGCGATCTTTTAGCAGGCTCTGGTAGATGTCGCGCAGCGCGAGTTGTCCGATTCGGCGCACGCCCTTGGGCGAAAGCTGGGAATGCTCGCCCTTTGATATCAGGTATCCCGATTCCTGCAGCAGGAACATCACCTGCTTCAGGTTCTGAAAGTCCTGCAGCGCCTGGTCGCCGAGCATCTGTTGCAGGTCTTCGAGCGAGATTGTCTCGAAGTTACCCGACATCAGGTCCTGTTCGAGCTGGCGCATCCGCTCCATCTCGTGCATCAGTTCGAGCGACTGCTGGTAATTGAGACTCTTGGGGCCGTGGAACAGATGCTGGTTGCGCTCGCGAAAGTTTTCGAGATCGCGGATGTTTTCGTATTCGGAAAGCAGTTCGTCGAAGTCGGCCTTGGCCTGTTCGTCTTCGAACTCGTAACCTTCGAGCTTGCGGATTGCCTCGGAAAGACGACGCGGGAGGTGCTGCAACTGGCGCTGCTTGCGCTCCGCGTCCGGATTCTCGTCGCGCATCGAGTCGAGCGTCTGACGTTCGCGTCCCACGATGTCCTGGAGCTTGCGCTCCATTTCCGAGAGCGAATTCTTGAGGTTGAATTCGCGATGGCGTTGGCGCATCTCCTGGCGCAGTTGCTCGACGAACTCGTCGAGCCCCATAACGCGCATATCGTCGAAATCCATCCCCTGGCGCATCATCCAGTCGACCGCCTGGCGGATATCGTCGGTATATGACAGGTACTCAGCGAGCTTCTCGAAAACCTTGTCGGCGCTGAGCCTTATCTGCTGGGTGCCGTCCCACTGTGTATACCGAATGGTGGCCATCGCACGGCTCCGGTTCACGCGTGATAGGAGAAGCGGCCTCCCTCGCGATCCTTGTTCAGCTTCTGATGAAGATGCAGCCCTTCGAAGATGAACTCGCTCGCCGCCGCCATCAGACCCGGCGTTTCGAGCGGACCGATCGACTCGATCGCTCCTCTCAGTCCCTCGATTTCACGAATCGGTTCCATGTACTCGGAAGAAGGCGCCGTATCCGAGACCTCGACGCCCCATCCCTGCTCGAAGTATTCCGCCACGTGCTTCAAGTCGGGATCGTCGAGCTTGAAATGCCGGTCAAAGGTTTTCAGCACCGCGCGGTTGACGAGCCGCTCGATGAGGTCGTCTTCTTTCTTGTCCTCGCCGACGTACTCGATCTCGATCTTTCCCGCCGTCGACGCGTAAAGGGAATGCAGGTCGGAAAGCCGCGGAACTATCTCGCTCTCGCCGTTTCTGACCGAGCGCTTTTCCGCGTTGGAAAGGACCGATTCAAAATTGTTGATGGTGACCCGAACCGACACGCCCGAGGTCTGATTGATCTCGTTGCTGGCGCGCGCCTCGAAGGTTATCTGCGCGATAATCTCCTTCATGAACTGCGGCATCCGCAGATCCATCCCGGACGGCGGAGGATAATTCGCCTCCTGCTCCATGATGGAGATTTCGTGCTCCAGCGTTTTCGGGTAATGGGTGCGAATCTGAACGTCGAAACGGTCCTTGAGCGGGGTTATGATGCGTCCGCGCGAGGTGTAATCTTCGGGGTTCGCGCTGGCCACGAAGACCATGTCGATCGGCAGCCTGATCTTGTAGCCCTTTATCTGAACGTCTTTCTCCTCCATCAGGTTGAACAGCCCCACCTGCACCTTTTCAGTCAGATCAGGGAGTTCGTTGATGGCGAAGATGCCACGGTTGGTGCGCGGGATGATCCCGTAATGGATGGTTTCCTCGTCGGCCAGATAACGGCCCTCGGCCACCTTTACCGGATCGATCTCGCCGATCAGATCCGCGACCGAGACGTCGGGCGTAGCGAGCTTCTCGGCATAGCGATGGTCGCGGCCGACCCAGTCTATCTCCAGCTCATCGCCCTTTTCCTCGAACAGCCGCTTGCATCGCCGGCAGATTGGCTTGTACGGGTCGTCGTTTATTTCGCAGCCCTTGACCACCGCGACATACTCGTCGAGCAGCGACGCCAGCGCGCGAATAATTCGCGACTTGGCCTGCCCGCGCTCGCCGAGAAACACCATGTGATGGCCCGCCAGGATTCCGTTTTCGATCTCCGGCAGCACCGTTTCGTCATAGCCGACGATTCCCGGAATTATCCGCTCGCGACGGCGCAAAAGACCGAGAAGATTCTCGCGCATCTCAATACGCACCGGCTTGACGTTGTAGTCGGCGCGTTTAAGATCGCCCAGAGTCCGCAAGTTCAGTACCGTTTGATCCATGTGGGATTCCGCCGAGTGACTGACACTAGGATATTTGAGTCCGGATCCCTTTGAAAAGCGGTGCGAGCGCTTTGAAGCTTGCCTCCAGATGCTGCGAGAGCACCCGCGTCGAGGTCATCACCGGCATGAAATTGGTATCACCGTCCCATCGCGGGACAATGTGCCAGTGCAGATGATCGGCAAAGCCGGCGCCCGCAACACGACCGATATTGGCGCCAATGTTGAATCCGGCAGGTTTGAGTTCTTTTCTGAGCCGCTCAAGCGAAGCTGAAACCAGTTCGCTCAAAAGCGCCCTTTCCTTCGCGTCGAGAAGTTCCAGCGAGCCCAGATGGCGGCGCGGAGCGACCATGATGTGGCCGTTGTTGTAGGGATAGCGGTTGAGCATGATCAGGGCCTCGGCGTCCTGATGGAGAATCAGCCGCCGCTTTCGCTGCACGGCGTTGAGCTCGCTCACGCAGAAGATACAACCGACGTCCGTCGAGCCCGCGCGACGGATATATTCGTGGCGCCAAGGCGCCCACAAACGAAGCCCCGCCGTGCCCTGGTCGCTAGCGTCCCTCCGGGTCCGCGCCATTGATCTCAATCCGGAGTTCCTTGCCCGCGCGGAAAAAAAGGACCTTCTTGGCTTCGACTTCGACCGCTTCGCCGGTCTTGGGGTTACGCCCCTTTCGCGCGTCACGGGGCTTAACGCCGAAGGTTCCAAACCCGCGAACTTCTATTCTGTCTCCCCGTGCCAGCGCCGCCGCCATCGCTTCGAACATCGCGTTCACGATGGTTTCGGACTGCCGATATGACAGGCTGCTCTGCCGGGTCAGAAGCTCGTGCATAATGGCGCGCTTGGTCATCGACGACGCCGACGATTCTCCCTCGCCGGACCATCGTGGCGCAGGCTTAGCGATCGCGTTCGCGTCCGGCACGCGATCCTCCTCGCTCACCATTTTCCTCGCGGTCGAGCCTCAACTCCTCGTTGAGGATGTCTTCCATCGAGAAACGGGCCGCCTCGCGTTCGCGACGCAGATAGGCCTGCATCTCCTCGCGTTCCTCGTGCTGCTTGAGTGCCTTGATGGAGAGCCCGATACGGCGTTCCTTGGGCTCGACCTGCACCACCAGCGCTTCGACCTCGTCACCCACGTTGAACAGCGAGGAAGGCTTGTCGACACGCTCGGAACTGAGCTGCGAAATGTGGATCAGGCCTTCGATTCCTTCCTCTATCTCGACGAACACGCCGAAGTCGGCAATCGAGCTGACCTTGCCGTTCACCTTGGTGTTGAGTGGGTAGCGCTCGGCGATCGTTTCCCACGGATCGGTCTCGAGCTGCTTCACTCCAAGGCTCACGCGCTCGTTGTCGATATCGACACCGAGGACTATTGCCTCGATCTCGTCGCCCTTTTTCGCCAGTTCCGAAGGATGACGAACCTTCTTGGTCCAGGAGATATCGGAGATGTGGACCAGTCCGTCGATTCCCGGCTCGATCTCGACGAAAATTCCGAAATCGGTAATCGACTTGACCTTGCCCTTGACCTTGCTGCCGACCGGATGACTTTCGGCCAGCGCTTCCCACGGATTAGGCTCGGTCTGTTTGAGCCCCAATGAGATGCGACGGTTGGCCTCGTCCACTCCGAGTACCTGCACTTCGACCTCGTCACCCGGGTTGACGAGTTTCGACGGATGCACGGTGCGCTTGCTCCAGGTCATCTCCGAGACATGGATCAGACCCTCGACGCCCTTTTCGAGTTCCACGAAGGCGCCATAGTCGGTGACGCTTACCACCTTGCCCTTGATCCGGGCTCCCGGCGGAAAGCTATCCGCCACCTTGGTCCACGGATCGGGCATGATCTGCTTCATGCCGAGCGAGACCCGCTCGCGCGAATGGTCGTACTTAAGAACGACAACCTTGACCTTGTCGCCGACCTTGAGCACCTCGGAAGGATGCTGGATACGGCCCCAGGACATGTCCGTGATGTGCAGCAGACCGTCGATACCGCCAAGGTCGATGAATGCGCCGTAGTCGGTGATGTTCTTCACCGTGCCCTCGAGGATGACACCCTCTTCGAGCACGCTGAGAGTCTGTTCCTTCAGTTCGGAGCGCTCGCGCTCAAGCACGCTGCGGCGCGAGACCACCACGTTGCCGCGCGCACGATTGAACTTCAGTATCTGGAAACGGCCGCGCTGGCCGATGTAACGATCGAGATTGCGGGCGGGCCTGACGTCCACGTGTGATCCGGGAAGAAAAGCCAGAACTCCGATATCGACCTTGAGGCCGCCCTTAACTTTGCCGAGGATGACACCTTCGACCGGGGTTTCGGTCTGATAGGCACGCTCCAGCTCACGCCATACCTTGAACTTCTCAGCCTTCGCATGCGAGAGCATCACCGTGCCGCTGTCTTCGGTGCCCTCGAAATAGACGTCCACCTCGTCGCCTTCCTTGACGGTGACGTTGCCCTCCGCGTCAAGGAACTCGGCGAGCGGGACTCTGCCCTCGCATTTATAGTTGATGTCGATTATGACGGCGTCGCGTGTGATGAGCAGAACCGTACCGACGATCACGTCGCCAGCGTGAGGAGCCGTTAAGCTTTCTTCGATCAACGACTCGAAATCATTGTCGCCTCCGCTCAACTTGTCAGACAAAGCTTTCTCCATGTAGTGGAACCTTCCGGAATACTTCGGGACAGTAGCGATACTTACAACCGGGATTCACCCGTTTCAAGACCTTTGATCCTTCTCGGCGCGCCGTATCCGTGCCTTGAGCTCGTCCACGACCTGCGAAATCGAAAGATGACTGGTGTCGACCACGACCGCGTCGTCGGCGCGTCGGAGCGGCGCGAGATCCCTCGCGCTGTCACGCTTGTCACGCTCAATGAGTTGTCGCAAGACCTCATCGCGATCTATGTTGTCGCCCTTTTTTCTCAATTCCGCCCATCTGCGCTCGGCACGCACCCGCGGCTCCGCGTCGAGGTAGAACTTGAACTCGGCGTCGGGAAACACCACCGTGCCGATGTCTCTTCCCTCCATCACGACGCCGCCTTCCTCGCCCGCCGCGCGCTGCAGATCGCGCATCCGCGTTCTTACCACGGCAAGAGCTGAAAAACGTGACGCCAAGTCACTGATCTCGGGATTTGAAATGATGCTGGAAATATCGCGACCGTTGAGCGTTATCCGCTCTCCGTCGAATTTGACTGTTACCGACTGTAGCACAGAATTCACCTGTTTCTCTATGCCGTCGGCATCAATTTTTATTCCCGCCTCACGCAGTGCAACCGCGACCGCCCGGTACATCGCGCCCGTGTTCAGGTAAACAAAGCCAAGCGCACGCGCCAACTCGCGCGCCACCGTGGACTTCCCCGCGCCCACTGGCCCGTCTATCGCGATTACCGGCTTCGCCCGCTTCACTTTCACTTGAGCCGTTCCCTCATCGCGCGCCCGCGCTCGAACATCCGCACCAATCCCTCGGCGTCGCCCCCGTCGACCAGCCTTTCGAATTCCTCGAAGTTCCGGCCGAACAGTTCGAGAGCCTCAAGGATTGCCTCGCGGTTCGTAAGGCATATGTCGCGCCACATCTCAGCAGATGACGCCGCGATTCGGGTCGTATCGCGAAGCCCTCCCGCGCCGAATTCGGCCGCAAGCCGGCCCGCAACCCGTTCATCCGAAAGCGCCGCGGCAAGCGCACTCGCCACCATCTGTGGCAGATGGCTTGCGCGGGCGAGTATGCGGTCGTGAGTTTCAGGCTCCATCCGTTCGACCCTGGCACCGGTTTCCCGCCATAGCTGTTCGACCTTCGCCAGCGCATCGGGTGTAGTGCGCGCCGAGGGCGTCACGATCACGCGCCGGTCGACGAACAGGTCACGAGTCGCGGCGCCGGCTCCGGTTGTTTCCTTTCCGGCCACCGGATGCACCGGCACGAGAGCCATCCCGGGACCGAGCATCGGCTCCAACTCACGCACCACCCATCCCTTGACGCTGCCAACGTCGGTCACGACCGCGTCGGTCGGCAGATGAGGCAGCATCTCGGCAAGCGTCGCGGGCATTGCCATTATCGGCGTCGCCAGCATCACGAGGTCCGCGCCCTTTGCCGCTTCGGCGGCGTCGCGAGTCGCCGCGTCGAGCATCCCGCGTTCCATCGCAACGTCGAGATTCGCCTGCGTGCGACCAAAGCCAACGATCCGCCCGACGAGTTTCTTCTCGCGCGCCACCATCGCGAGTGAGCCGCCTATCAGGCCCACCCCGCAAATCGTCATTTGGCGGAAAAGCATGTTCATCGAAATAACGAAATAAAAAGCCGTGCGCCGCACGCGTCCGTGACGCGACGTCCGCCCGCTACAGAATCTTTTCCAGGGCGGCGACCAGCTTGCGGTTTTCTTGCGGCAGCCCGACGCTTATACGCACGTGTCGCGGAAACCCGTAACCGTCCATCGGGCGCACGATAACTCCCAGCCGAAGCAGCTTGTCGTAAGCGGAGCGTCCACTTCCGACATCGGCCAGGATAAAGTTCGCATGGCTCGGGACGTAAGCGACTCCTAGCCGCTTGAATTCGCCTTCCAGGTAAGCCATCCCCTCGCCGTTGACGCGAAGCGTGTTGCCCACGTGTTCCTCGTCGTCCATCCCGGCCATCACGGCCACCTGTCCGAGCGAGGTCACGTTGAACGGCTGGCGCACCTTGTTGAGCAGGCCCACGATATCCGGGCGCGCGACGGCGTATCCGACCCTGATTCCGGCCAGGCCAAATATCTTTGAAAAGGTACGCAGCGTCACCAGCATCCGGGTATCGTCGTGCGCTTCGAGCGAATCGGGATAGTCGCGGTCGCGCACGAATTCGAAGTATGCCTCGTCGGCAACGATCACCACCCGCTGCGGAATCTTCTCAAGGAAACTCTGCCATTCGGCGCGGCGATAAATGGTGCCGGTGGGATTGTTGGGATTGGCGAGAAACACGACCCGCGAATTGTCGTCGACGGCGTCCGCAATTGCGTCGAGATCGAACCCGTAGCCGTCACGCATCGGGACGCCCTTGAGCGAGCCTCCCGTCGCCGCCGTGGCAAGCTGGTAGATAACGAAGGCGTGCTCGGAGGTAACAGCGTTCAGCCCCGGGCGCAGGAACAGAAAAGCGAGCAGATTGATTATCTCGCACGACCCCGACC
>JBJKQX010000116.1:0-2899 GCA_046704965.1 Binataceae bacterium (SeqCode) | reverse complement strand
GATAGTGAATCTCGTGATTTCTCTTCGGGTCCAGACCCAGCCCCTTGATGACTTCTTCGCCCCGCGTGCGAAGATCGATCGTCAGGCTCACGCCGAGGCGGAACAGAAGCTTGAGATGGGTGTCCTTGAGATTTTCAACCGCGACCGCAAGCTCGCCGCCGGCAAGATGCTCAAGCGCGAGGTTCAGATAATTATGCGTGGTCTCGACGGCGGTCCTCACCGCGTCGAGGTCGCCGAAATCGACCTGCCGCGCGACCAGCACCCGGTTGGCAACCAGCGCCATCTCGCTGCGCACCTGCCGCTGCCCCTCGGCCGCGAAACCCGCAGCGAGCGCGGCATTGAACAGCGAGTTCTCGCCCGGCCTGGCGACGGCCATCTCGGGTGCGACGGTTTCCTCGTCGTCGATAAGTCCCGCCCGGCTCGGCTTTTCATAACCGTGGCGAATCTCGTCGAATCTTGCCGGGTCGAGATAGGCGAACACGTCCTGCGCCTCGAAGTATTCGGGAAATCCGCGGTCTTCCAGTCGCGCGCGACGAAACTGGTACGCCTCTTCTTCGAGTTCCGCCTGAACGCCCCAGTAACACTCCTCCATGAGAGCAGTGAAACAGGTGTAGTCGCGTTCGAACGCCTCCTCCAGGAAGTCGTTGAGCGGTTGGGTTATCGCGTCGTAGCGGATGAACTCGATGAGATAATGCTCGTCGAACTGCACGTAACGGTTCGAGGGCGCGTCGTCGGCTGCCGATGGGTCATCGACCCGGTGAATTTTCACGTAATCGCGAAGCAGCAGCGAAACCATCTCCACGTCGAGCCCCAGCAGTCCGTCGGCCAGTCGCCTTCGACCGGCCTCGGTCAGCGCTTCAACCCATTCGCGCATGCGCTGGATATTCGGGCGGTCCTTGTCCCAGCAGTCCAGATCGACAAGCGACCTAACCTGCTCCGGGAGCGCAAGGCTCAAGAGATCCCCCGCATCGGATGCACCTATCTCCTTCAGCGTGTAGAAAAGCGTCTCCGGCGAAAAAGACTGAACCAGTCGTTCAGCCTCCGGTGCCGAGAGAATCAGGTCGCGTTTCTGCCGTGCCGGAAGTCCGTAAAGGAATTCCAGTTTTTGCTTGAAGGGCAGGTTGAGAAATTCGGTTTCCCTGCTCGTACCCATTTGACGGAGTGCAATCGGCTGACTCCTTGCGGAAAGATACCCTTGCCGGGGAGGCTCAATCAATCGGGGTCCCGCGCAAGTCGCGTTTGACAAACCGCGGCCGACGCGCTTTCGGAGCCGTCAAGCCTCGGCTAGCGTATGGAACGCGATGAAAACACGGAATCACCGCCCACCGATCGCGTTGACCGTTGCCGGAAGCGATCCGGTTGGCGGCGCCGGCATCCAGGCCGACGTCAAAACCTTCGCCGCGCTCGGAGTCTACGGATATTCGGTGCTGACCGAAGTGATCGCGCAAAGCAGCAGCCGTGTGCTGCGCGTGAAGCCGGTCGAGCCCACGATGGTGCGTGCGCAAATCGAGGCGGTTGCCTCCGAGCGCAAGCCGGACGCGATTAAGACAGGAGCCCTCGGGACGCCGCAGGTCGTGAAAGCTCTCGCGCGTGCTATCGTCGATTTTCGGCTGCCCGCGCCCGTTATCGACCCCGTCATGATTTCTTCGTCGGGCACGCGACTGCTCGACCGCCGGGGCGAGAGGATGCTGCGCGAGGAATTGCTCCCGCTCGCGCGACTGGTGACTCCGAACATTCCCGAGGCCGAGGCACTTTCAGGTGTGCGCATCGACGGGCCGGACGCGTCGCGCAAGGCGGCGGTGCGTATTGTCGCGATGGGCGCTCGCGCCGTTGTAATCAAGGGCGGCCATCTTGCAGCGCGCTCGCCCGCGACCGACCTGTTCCACGACGGTCGCCGCTTCATCGAGATTTCCGCGCCGCGGCTTCGGGTCGGCGACGTCCACGGCACGGGATGCGCCTTCTCGGCCGCAGTCGCCGCGTTTCTCGCCCGCGGGACGGATCTTGAAAGCGCGATAAGGGAGGCGAAGCGTTTCGTGACCGTCGCGATGGAAAAAAGCTTTCGACTGAGCCGCCGGGGACGGCCGCTTCTCGATCACTTCGCCGCGGAGCGCGGCTTGAGTAGCGATTAGCCGAGGCGGTAACCTAGGCGAAACTGGGTTTATCCATGTACCTGCGTAAACGCGCGCTCGAAAGGCTTGCCAAAGAAAAGGTTCTCTACGAGCGCCATCAGGGTGGCGACATACAACTATGCGTCGTCTATCCGAACGTTTACCGGCTCGGGATGGCGAACCTCGGTTTCCAGGCCGTCTTTCACATCTTTGAATCTGACCCGTCGGTCGCGGCTGACCGAGCTTTCCTGCCCGATCGCGACGAGCGCCCGGTACTTCGCAAGCGCGGCGAGCGGATGGTCTCGTTCGAGCGCGGGCGCCCGCTCTCCGAGTTCGACATTCTCGCATTCTCGATTTCGTTCGAGACCGATTACCTGAACGTCGTCTCGATTCTGCGCACCGCCGGAATACCGCTCAGGCGTGCCGAGCGCGCAGGCGGCGGCTATCCGCTTATAATCGCCGGCGGCTCGGCCGTTTTCCTCAATCCCGAACCGATAGCCGATTTCATCGACCTTTTTCTCATCGGCGAGGGCGAGGAGATGGTCCCCGAGTTCCTGGCGCGTTATCACGAAACCCGCGAATCCGACGCTGATGAACGATTGCGCCGGTTGGCGGAGGTCGAAGGCGCTTATCGTCCCGATTATTTCCGCCCGATTTACGATCGCGCGGGGAAAATCGAGAGGGTTGATTACTCCGGCCCCGGCAAACCAACGGTTCAGCGAAGACTGCTGCGCGATCTCGATCAGTTTCGTACCGCGTCGCTGATTCTGACCGACGAATCGGTCTTCGGC
>JBJKQX010000115.1:0-6707 GCA_046704965.1 Binataceae bacterium (SeqCode) | reverse complement strand
CCTCATGACCGGCAACAGCGACGGCTCCGTGGTACCGCCCTACGGTGTTGCCGGCGGACAGGCGCCGCCGAGAGTGGAGGCATGGATAGAAGGCCCCGATGCCAAGAAGCGGCCATGCCACACGATGGCAAATGAGCCGATATTCCCGGGTGAAATCTGTTGCTCGAAGGTCTCGGGTGGCGGCGGCTGGGGTTATCCTTTCAACCGCGATGTGAAGCATGTCCAGGATGATGTCCTGGAAGGGCTGATTTCGGCGCAGAGAGCCCGCGACGTCTATGGCGTGGTGGTGGACCCGCAAACTTTTGAGATCGACAACGAAGCGACGGAAAAACTGCGCAAGGGGATGAGGGCCAAGGCCAAGTGATTTAGACCCCCGGGCAACTGCGGACGAAGGAGCCTTGATAATGTCGAGCGCATCCGAAGTCGAAAGTGCGTGGAGCGGCGGCGCGGCGGACCCGACAACACTCTCGGTCGTGTGGAGCAGATTCGAAAGCATCCTCGACGAAGTCGGCGAGAGGGTGTTGCACGCTACGCAATCATTCGTCATGGCAAATGTGCGCGACCTCGGCCAAACCCTGACCGATCCTCAAGGGCGGATGGTCGCTCAGGCCGCGTTTTTGCCTATTCACATGCTCGTCGCCGCGGAAGTTATGAAGCATGTGAGGAAGTGGTTTGATGATAAGTTCTATCCCGGCGATTTCATAATCGGGAACGACCCCTACCTGATACGCAGCAGTCATCTGCCCGACTGGAGCTTCGTCAAACCCCTCTTCTACAAAGAAGAATTGTTGGGGTTCTTCCAGTTCAAGGGTCACGTCGCTGACACTGGAGGGTTTCTGCCCGGCGGTTACGGCCCTGGCGCATACGACATTATTGCGGAGGGGCTCAATATTCCGCCGCTCAGGATTATCGAGAAAGGGACCCTGAACAAAGAACTGTGGGGATTTCTCCTAAGGAACGTCAGAAACCCGACCCAGGTCGACATGGACACGATGCTGATCAACGGCGCCCTGGCGCAGGCCGAGGAGAACGTGGTCAGGCTGGTAGATAAGTACGGCTTGGGCACGATAAAGGCGTGCATGGGGGAGATGATAGACGCCGGCGAGCGGGCGACCCGCGCTGAAATCGGAAAGATACCCGATGGCGTGTACCACGGCGAATCGGCGGTCGACTGGGACGGCATTACTGACAAACCCATCTGGGTCAGAGTCAAGCTGACCGCGAAAGGCGACGAGATCACGTTCGATTTTTCGGACAGCGATCCACAGGCAACTTTCGTCAATAGCCCGGCGGGAAACACGCTGGCGTCCGCCATGGTTGCACTCTATTTTGCCATGGACCCTTCCGTTCCAAAAAATCATGGCAACATCATTCCCGTTCACATCATCGCGCCCGAGGGATGCGTTTGTAATCCCAAGTATCCGGCCACCGTTGGTGCATGCGCGTGTAGCGTCGGCGTCGAAATTACCGAAGCCTGTTTGATAGCACTCTCGCAAGCGATTCCGGACAAGGTCCCTGCGGGCTTCGCCAAGCACTGGTGTCCCATCAATGTGGGGATGGATCGAAGAGCGATAGATCCCCGCACCGGAACGATAAAACAATACTTCGCTGAAACCTTCGCCACCGACGGGAGTGCCGGGGCGACCAAGGGATACGACGGCTGGCAGGGAATCGGATGTTACGGTTTCGTAGGAAGCCTGGTACGGCCGGAGATAGAGATTTTCGAGTCGATGGTGCCGTACCGCGTACTCGAGTACCAGGTTTTGCAGGACTGGGAGGGAGCCGGAGAATTCCGCGGCGGCCCGGGCGTCTACCTCGAACTCATCGCCGATACCGTCCCGGGCGACCCCGCCATTTTGATGACGGGGAACAGCGATGGAACCGTACTGCCTCCTTACGGCGTCGCTGGAGGCGAGTCACCGCGACGGGTTGAGGCCTGGATCGAGAGCCCCGACGGCGGAAAGCGCGTGCTCAGGACCATGGCGAACGAGCCCATTTTCCCCGGCGAGGTCTGCTATTCGAGGGTCTCAGGAGGCGGTGGCTGGGGATATCCCTTCGATCGCGACGTAAAGCGGGTGCAAGAGGATGTGATCGAAGGACTGGTATCGGTGCAGAGAGCCAAGGACGTCTATGGCGTTGTGCTGGATTCCAACACCTTCGAGGTGGATCACACGGAGAGCGAGCGGCTGCGAGATCGAATGCGGAAAGAAACGAGTTCGGCCGGGACAAGGTCAGGGCTTATCGCTTCGGACCAACAGGGTTCCTGACTCGCCTCGTCTCGGACAGCCACCAGGCATTGAGGCTTGCGAGAAAGCATCGATGAAGCGTGACAAAAACAAAACGCACCTTCAGTCCGACGCTCTGGGCCAAAGGCTTAAAGCCCTCGAGGCGCGACTTGCGACACTCGAAGACGGCGAAAAGATCAAGAAATTGATGCGTGCCTACGGGTACTACCTGGATAAACAGCTGTGGGATCAGACCGTCGATCTGTTTTCTGACAACTGCTCGATCGAAGTCTCCGGGCGGGGCGTATACCTCGGCAAGAAAGGGGCGAATACTTTTTTCCGCTCTGTCCTCGGTGGAGGGAAAACTGGATTGACCAGCGGAATGCTGTTCAACCACTTGATTCTCCAAGGCATCGTGGACGTCGATCCGAACGGTGTGACTGCTTTGGGACGCTGGCGAGCGTTTCTACAGATCGGGAAATACGGCGACAATGCGGCTTGGGGAGAAGGTGTCTACGAGAACGAGTATCTAAAGGACGAAGGCGTCTGGAAAATTGCCAAGCTTCATTGGTACTCAACCTTTGTGACGCCGTACGAGGACGGCTGGGCCAAAACGGGGCTGCCTCTCTTCGGTCCGAGCACCGAGTATCCACCGGATCTCCCGCAATCGGTGCAGTATGAAATTTTCCCCGGAAACTTCGTTCCGCCGTTTCATTATAAGAATCCCGTAACCGGCCGCTGAAGGCCGCGCTGGAACTCGCGCAGGGCTATCCGCGGCCATGACCAATACGCCTGGACCGTCGTTGACCGGAGGAGAATAGCAATCGTGGCTAAGTCACAGCCTATCATTGGAAAATCTCGCATGGACTCCCCGCTCGACCCAACCACGCTGTCGGTCGTATGGAGCCGCATCGAGAATATTCTCGACGAGGTAGGTGAAAAGGTCCTGCACGCCACCCAGTCGTTCGTGATGGCCAACGCCCGAGACTTGGGTAGTGCGCTTCTCGACGCAGAGGGCCAGCTCGTGGCAGTGGCAGCCTACATACCGGCCCACATGCTCGTAGCTGGCGAGGCGATACAGAACGTACGCAAGCGATTCAAAGACAATTTCTATCCAAATGACTATATTATAGCTAACGATCCTTACATACTGCGTACCGGGCATCTTCCCGACTGGAGTTTCATCCGGCCTGTGTTTTACGAGGATGAATTGTTCGGCTTTCTCCAGTTCCGCGGTCATCAGGCTGATACCGGCGGATTCCTGCCCGGAGGGTACGGGCCAGGCGCCTACGATATCGTCGCCGAGGGTCTTAACATCCCGCCCCTCAAGATCATCGAGAATGGGGTGGTCAAACAAGATGTCTGGGAATTGATCCTGCGGAACGTGAGAAATTCGAATCAGGTCGACATGGATACCATGTTGATCAACGGCGCCATGACGCAGGCCGAGGAGCGGCTGGTCTCAGTAATCAGCAAGTATGGCCTGGGGACGGTGCGCGCATGCATGGACGAAATGTTGGCCGCCGCGGAAAAGGCCACCCGAGCCGAGATCACAAACATTCCCGACGGCCGGTATTACGGAGAATCCACCGCCGATTGGGACGGCATGACCGACAGACCGATCCAGGTCAGAGTCAATGTGACCGTCCATGGCGACGAAATCACGTTCGACTTCTCGGAGAGCGACCCGCAGGCTACTTTCGTCAATTGCCCGGTCGGGCAGACGCATGCGCGCACCATGGTCGCACTCTACTTCGTGATGGACCCGTCGGTCCCGAAGAACTACGGCACTGCCATACCGGTGCATATCATAACCCGCGAGGGAACCGTCTGTAATCCGAGATATCCCGCCACCGTCGGTGCCAACCAGATCTGCGTCGGCGCGGAAATCACCGAAGCCTGCCTAATCGCTCTCGCAAAAGCGGTCCCGGAAAGGGTCACGGCTGGATGGGCCAAGCACTGTTGCCCAATCAATATCGGACGGGATCGCAGGCTAATCGACCCCAGGACCGGAAACATCAAGCAGTACTTTGCGGAAACTTTCGGGAGCGATGGAAGCGGCGGGGCGCGCAAGGGTCAAGACGGATGGCAAGGCATCGGGACTTACGGATTCGTTGCAAACATGGTGCGGCCGGACATGGAGATTTTCGAGTCCATGGTTCCATATCGTGTGACGCGCTACCAGGTTTTGCAGGACTGGGAAGGCGCGGGAGAGTTTCGCGGCGGCCCCGGAGTATTAATCGAGATGGTGGCCGACACGGTTGCCGACGATCCGGCGATTCTGATGACCGGGAACAGTGACGGAATGGTGTCCGCTCCCTTCGGAGCCGCTGGAGGCCAGTCCCCGCCCACGGTCGAAATGTGGATCGAAAGCCCGGACGGCCAACGGCGCGTGCTCCGGACGATGGCGAACCAGCCAATATTCCCGCGCGAGATATGCATATCAAAAGTTTCCGGTGGCGGTGGCTGGGGCCACCCTTTCAACCGCGACCTGAAGCGCGTCCAAGAAGACGTGGTGGAAGGGCTGGTCTCTCCTGAGAGGGCCCGTGACGTCTATGGCGTGGTGCTGGACGAAAAAACTTTCGAAGTCGACATGACAGCGACTGAGACACTGCGAAATGGCATGAAGGCGCGGACGCACTGACGCATTGCGAAGCTTTACGCGCCCGCCGGCTGATCGGGTTCCAGGAGGGTAAATGGCAATGTCGACTCAGCTCCCGGACAAGGTCCATCTCGTAGGCAGCATCGGGCTCGGCAGCGTGAGCGAAGTCTTCCGCACCGTAGGCAAACTCTTGGGTCGGCGGCTGCGGCGGATCCCTGACGGAGAGCCGGGAGGACGTCGGCTTTGGATCAGTTGGCAGTATCCATTGCTGCGGGCGAGTCCTTTTTTGGAGACCAACCCGAAAATGCCCGTGACCGGCGTAGGGTTTCCTTCTCTCTGCCTTGCGAAAGGCGTTGATGCTGGCGACGTGCGTTTCGGCGAGCTTGGATATGCCCGTGAGGCACGACCTTCGTATCAGGACTTTCTTGCGGCACGCAAAGCCGGCCAGATTCCCAGGAACGTTCGCTTCCAGGTCAGCCTGCCAACGCCGTTCGCAGTCATTTCCTCATTCTGCGCGGGAATGGATATGCTCGCGATCGAGCACGCGTACGAAAGAGCGATGTTGCGCGAGGTCAAGGCGATATGCGCCGCGATCCCGCACAAAGACCTTTGCATTCAATGGGACATATGCATCGAGATGGTAATTTGGGACGGGCGCTTCACGGCATTCAGCCCGCCCTTCCTAGATGTCCAAGGCGAGATCATGGCGCGCGTAAAGCGTCTAGGCTGGGCGGTACCTAAAGACGTACAACTCGGGGTCCATCTTTGCTACGGCGATTTGGACGCCCGCCATTTCATCGAGCCACTTGATGCCGCGATGCTGGTGGGCTTTGCCAACGCGCTGGCGAAGAAGGTCTCCCATCCTCTGACCTATGTCCACATGCCGGTGCCCAAGGACCGTACCGACGACGCCTACTACCGGCCTCTTGGAAATCTGAAACTAAGAAACGGCACCGAGTTATACCTCGGGTTGGTACACGCCGACGGCAGGGAGGATGTCCGTAAGCGGATCGCCGCAGCGCGCAAGTATGTTTCCGATTTCGGTATCGCGACCGAATGCGGAATGGCTCGGGCCAGAACGCCGGATGTCGTGCTGACGCTTCTCAAAGCGCACGCCGCCAACTCGCGCGAACCTGTCGATCGCCGTCTATAGACTCCGGCGACTACCGACTTTCCCCCATCGCAGTCGGTTTCAGAGCTGGCGAGACGGGAAGGATTGGACCGCCTCTGGATACACAGCTGCTTCGATTCAGATTTCTTTCGCCGAGGATCGTGGAGGCAATCGTCGAAGGACGTCAGCCGCCGGATCTGACGGTCATCAAACTTACCCGACGAATCGATCTGTCGTTTCTGTGGGACGCGCAGGAACAGGCGCTCGGCATTCGCTGATCAATCCACCCATCCTTCATGGGATTGGTACTTTGCAGACCGATAGCGCCAGCCCTGCCGATATTAGAGCATCGAAAAACAACTCCGCCTGAAACCGCCGATACGTGCGCTCAGTAGAGTCTCCGCCGAAAGAGCCAGCCCGCCATCGCGAGCGTCACGAAACCTATGATGACCATCGGCCAGTATTGAGGTGTCAGAGACCGCATCGAGGAACCCTCAAGGAAGACGCTGCGAACGATGATCAGAAAATAGCGCATCGGATTCAGGTAGGTGATGTCCTGAATCAGCTGCGGCATATTCGCTATCGGGGTTGCGAATCCAGACAAAATTATCGAAGGCACCATGAACAGAAACGTACCAAGCAGGGCCTGCTGCTGCGTCACTGAGAGCGACGAGATCATCAATCCGATTCCGATTACGGAGAGCACGAACAGGAACAACCCTAGGTATAGGGGCGCAAGACCGCCGCGCAGCGGAACGTGGAACCAGAG
>JBJKQX010000114.1:0-4602 GCA_046704965.1 Binataceae bacterium (SeqCode) | reverse complement strand
GATTCATCTTCATATGGAGCCTTGTTTTGCTCGCCCTTCAGACGTATTGGAGCCAGCTCTTGTACTTTTCCTCGCGCCCGTGCAGCGCCCGTTGAAAGACGTCCTGCACCTGCCGCGTGACGGGACCCGGCTTGCCGCCGCCAACAGAGCGATCGTCAACCTCGCGAACCGGAGTGACCTCTGCGGCGGTCCCCGTCATGAAGACCTCGTCCGCGATATACAGCGCGTCGCGCGGAAACAGTTGCTCGATCACCGGTATCCCGAGATCGGCCAGAATACGCATCACAGCATCACGCGTGATTCCCGGAAGAATCGAGGTGACCGGAGGCGTCCGCACCACGCCGTCGCGCACCACGAAGATGTTCTCACCGGCGCCCTCGGCAACGAAGCCCATCACGTCGAGCAGCAGCGCTTCGTCGTAGCCGTTTCGCCTCGCCTGGTAGCCGGCAAGAATCGAATTTATGTAATTCCCTGAAGCCTTCGCCGCGGGCATCATCGAGTTGTGATGAAACCGCGCAAAAGACGAAGTCTTCAGGCGAACACCCTTCTCGAGGCTCTCACCACCCAGATATGCGCCCCACGGCCACGCGGCTACCGCAACCCGGGTCTTGTTTCCCCGCGCCGCCAGTCCCATCTCGCCCTCACCATAGAAGGCAAGCGGCCTGATGTAACATTCGGCGAAGCCGTTCACCCGTATCACGTCGGCGCAAGCTTTCAGCAACTCTTCCTCGCCGTACGGCACCGGCATTTCGACGATGTGAGCGGAGTCGAGCAGGCGACGGATGTGCTCGGGCGCGCGGAACATCGCGGATCGCCCGTCGTCGCACTTATAGCACCGCATCCCTTCGAACACGGCCAGGCCGTAATGGAGGCTGTGTGTCAGAACGTGTACCTGTGCCCGTTCATACGGCACCAGTTCGCCGTCGAGCCAGATTTTCTCGGAATATATACCGGCCTGTGCCAAGGTTAACCTCTTATAAGATGCTGATCTCCTCGGGTGTGCCCGGCATTCCGGACCTACCCGGTCGGAAAGTTAATCGAACACCGCGAATCGGACAAGCCAACCCGAATCGGCTATTCCGACGACGTGTGAGATGAATCAGGTTTTGCTATGCCCGCTTCGACCGCGGGCGTGTGTTTTTCAGCCGAGTTACCATCCGGGTGACTCTGGGCACCAGCCGTCCCATTAGGTCGTTTGGTCCTTCGCCGCCCTCCACGACTTCTGCGCCGGCGCCGTCGCGAAGGCTTCTCGGGAATGCGACGGGCAAAGTATGCGTCCGGATTTTCCAGAAATCGCGCAAGGCCTTCGACGTCCGCGCCATAGGTCGAAGCAGTCATCTCGAAGAATCGATGCGCCTTCGCAAAATACGGCCGGCGCGCTAGTCGGCGGGTACGGCGCGAAGGCTCCCTGAGCAAGGGGAACGCCTCGGTGATCAAACGCATGCCTTCCGTATCGCTGCGGGCGAATCCACGCTGGCGCAGGTCGCTTACGACATCTATTCGGCCCTCGCCGCGCCCGGCAACACCCGCCAGATACATGTCGAGGACCATCGCGGCAAGGACCATCTCATGGCTGGAAGCCTGACCGGCCGCGATAGCCTCGCCCAAGCCTCTCAGATTACGTACGGTGGGCGCCTCTTCGAGCGGCCCGCTCCAGGTCTTCAGATGGGCCGACAGCCACGGCAGCAGTTGTTCGAGCAAGCCCAGCCGCTCCATCAGAAGCAGCGCGCGCGACGCGCCGAGTTGCCCGACCGTGCGATATGTCTCTTCGACCAGCCGCGGCATCGACGCCTTGAGCAGATCGGCACGATGGCGCTCGATGGCGGCGCGGGTGGCGGGTTCTATCTCGAAGTTGAGACGGGCCGCGAATCTTACCGCGCGCATCATCCGCACCGGGTCCTCACGCATCCTTATTTCGGGGTCGCCCACGGTCCTGATAAGTCGCGCGCGAAGATCGGCCACTCCGCCCGTGTAATCGATTACACGGAAGGTTTGCGGGTCGTAGAACAGCGCGTTGACCGTAAAATCCCGGCGAAAGGCGTCCTCTTCGGCGCTGCCGAAGGTGTTGTCGTGCCGGATCAGCGGTTCCTCGGTCGAAATTTCCTCGCTGCGCTGCCGAAAGGTGGCAACTTCGATATTTTTGGGTCCAAAGAAGACGTGGACAAGACGAAACCTTCTGCCGATGAGCCGGGAGTTGCGGAAGAGGTCGCGAACCTCCTGCGGATGGGCCGAGGTCGCGACGTCGAAATCCTTCGGTTTTCGACCGAGCATCAGGTCGCGCACCCCGCCGCCGACAAGGTAGGCAACATGACCCGCCCTGATCAGACGATACAGGATTTTTATGACATCCGAGTCGATTTCACGACGGGAAACCGGATGCTCGGCGCGCTCGAGAATGTTAGGCTCCAATCCTTGCCCTCTGACGCGACGCCAATCGTTCGTCTCCCCTTTCCAAACTACTAATTAGCACGGCTAACGGGCGCTTTTCATCGGTCTAAAGCATCTCGGACTATTTCCTCCCGGGTGGTCAACCGATTTCCCTGCCGGGATTCACTGTTTCGAAGAATGCTTTGTATTAGAATAAGCCATGTGACATTCCTTTAGGTCTGAGCCGACCCTGCAACGGAGGTTATCGCGATGGAACCGTTTGCCGCGGACATCAAAAAAATTCGCGAACATGCGCGAAAACATATGTGCGACGGCGCAGTGACCGGAGGTTACAAAGCCGATCGCGTCCAGGTAATCAACGTCCTCAACCAGGTGCTCGCCACTGAGCTCGTTTGTATCCTCCGATATAAGCGTCACTACTACATGGCTAGCGGAATAGACTCGCAAGGCGCCCGTGCCGAGTTCCTGCAGCACGCCAATGAGGAACAGCAGCACGTCGACTGGGTGGCTAATCGCATCACGCAACTCAATGGCGAGCCCGACTTCAATCCCGAGGGTCTCGCAACCCGCAGTCATTCGCAATACGACGAAAAGAGCAAGCTTGCCGATATGATTCAGGAAGACCTGGTCGCCGAACGAATCGCGATCGAGTCTTACAGCGAGATCATCCGATGGCTTGGAAACGACGATCCGACCACCCGCAGCCTGATTGAGCAAATCCTCAAGATGGAAGAAGAGCACGCCGACGATTTGGCCAACCTGCTCGCGAAAGTCTCGTAACGGGGTGTCTTCGTCCTATCTGTTTCATCGATCGAACGACAGATAGATAGTCTTCCGGGCACGCCCGCCGACCGACAAGTCGGAGACGGCGTGCCCGACACGGGCTCGGCGTCGTCCAGCGCCGGGTGCGACGCGCCGACCTGTTCGCCATTCATCCGGCGCACATGACAAAACGAAAAAGCCCGCGCCCCGCCAGGAGTGGAAATGGCGCCGGCAGGCCGCCCGCACGACAAGATCGCTAAATTCCTTTACAATCGACGCCGCATGACATCTCAGAAAACGCGAACGGTCCTGGTGGTAAGTCACGGTCCTTCATGCCTTGACGGCGTGGTGGCAGCGGCGGTCGTCGCCCGCTTCCACGAAGATCAACGCGTCACGACCACGTTGTCGTCCAACAGCGACAGCGATCAAACCCTGCAAAATCTGAAGGGTGCCCCCGACGAGGTCTGGATTACCGACCTTTCATGGACTCAGCCCGCGACCGCGGAGCGCCTGCGCGAACTTGCCGTGGCGGGCACACGTGTCTACTGGATCGACCACCATCGCACGGCGGTCTCGCGCGCCGACGCGCCCGAGTTCAAGGTGCCGTTCGCGGGCAAAGTTCTTTCCGAGCGCTACTCGGCCGCGCGACTTGCGTTCAACTTCCTGAAGCGCCGCGAAAATGAACTTCCGTCGAACGACAGGCGCCGTTCATTCGAGGCCTTCGGCGTGTTTGCCGAAATCGCCGATGATCACGACCGATGGGTGCATCGGATGCCCGAGTCGTCCGAGTGGGCGCTCGCGGTGCAGACTCTTGGCGGGATGGCCTCGTATCGGGAGATATTGAAGCTGAAGGAGCCGCGGATGACGCGGCGGCTTCGCGACGCGCTTCAGGCCGGACATGAAGGGATGCGCCGCAGCATGGAACTTGCCGACTCCACGCGAGTGGACAGGCGTCTCGCCAACGGCATCACGGTGCGATCGGCATGCTGTTTCGGCTACAGCAGCGAGGTCGCGGCCCATCTTTATCGCGACGCGGTCCGGACCGTTATCGCCCTCTTCGATCTCAGGAGTCAGGGCGTAAGCCTGCGGCGCAGTCCCGATTGCGAGGTGGATCTGGCCAAACTTGCCGAGACCTTCGGCGGCGGCGGCCATGCGGCGGCCTCGGGCTTCGCGCTTCCGGACTTGCGACGGGTTCCGGCCGAACGGCTGTCCGAAGTGCTCGCCCGCCATCTGGAAAGTCCGAAGCCGGAACCGCTCTAGCCCGCGCGCGGGATCGTCCCGGCCTTCCGCCATTGCCTGATCGCTCGCTCGCGGCTTTATTTCCCGTGCCCGACGCTGGTAGGGTCCGTCGCGTTTGCATCCGTGGCGCGTCGCGTAACCGATTCGCCCGCATGAAACCCGGATCTCTCTCAGCTTTAGGAAGGCAAGATGGAATATCTCATCGTCATGGGC
>JBJKQX010000113.1:0-3409 GCA_046704965.1 Binataceae bacterium (SeqCode) | reverse complement strand
CTTTAGCCTTGAAGGCAAGGTCGCCCTCGTCACCGGCGCAAGCCGCGGCCTCGGCAGGGCCATTAGCCTTGCGCTGGCCCGCGCCGGGACGGACCTGATGCTGGTCAGCCGCGACGAGGCGATGCTGGGAGATACTCGCGAACAGGTTGAGGCATGTGGACGGCGTGCGGTGACAGGGATTGCCGACGTCGGCAGCGCGAAAGCGGTGGACGCCGTGGTAAGCCGCGCCATCGACGAATACGGCCGCATCGACATTCTGGTCAACAACGCGGGGATTTGCACCTTGGCGCCGCTTATCGATCTCACAGATGCCGAGTGGGAAGCCACCATCAGAACCAACCTGCACGGAGCCTTTCTATGCGCGCGGCGCGTGGGCCGGGAAATGATCGCACGCCGCAGCGGTTGCATCATCAACGTCACCTCCGTGCTCGGCCAAATCGCCGCTCCGCTGGTTGCGGCCTATGCAGTAACCAAGAGTGGGCTGATTCAATTTACCCGTTCGCTGGCATACGAATGGGCGCGCTACGGCATCCGAGTGAACGCGATTGCGCCCGGAGCCTTTGAGACCGACATGCAGAAGGAGCAGCTTGCGGTTCCCGAGCGACGAGAGCGCCTCATCAAGGGGACTCCAATGCGTCGCATCGGCCAGCCTGACGAGATCGCGGGGCTCGTTATCTTCCTGGCGTCCGAAGCCTCGGACTATATCACGGGCCAGACCATAGCAATTGACGGCGGCTTCGGCTTCAGCAAGTTCTGAGCGGTGCGTTGGACCTCGATGGCCATCCAGCTTTATTCTTAATCAGGCAACTTCAATTCCCTGATCGAGAAGCGAAGTTCCTTGCTACGCTCTCCAGGGAATTCCAAGAAAAAACCCAACAGTCTCGCGGATTATTCGCCCAGGTGAAGCGCCAAGGCGGTGCAGGAATCGCGAAATTTCCTGTATTTTCCCGTAGATCAGGGAATTATCTCGAGGAGAGCAGTTCCAATGAGACTGCGCCATCCGCCACACAGTCCGAAAGCTTGGTCCACAATTGAAGATGACAGGAAATTCGCGCACAACGTGACGCTTTTGCGCGAGTGCCACCAAGACTGCGGGAGGTTCGATTTTGTATGAAACGAGTTGAGCCGTGCGTCCCGAGCGGCTTCTGTATCCACCCGGAATCTTTTACAGCAACTGTGATGGGCTCATTATCGAAGCAATGGAAGGAGCCGCGCTGTTCTCCGCGGCGGAAGCGAGCGCGGGATGCGCGCCGTCCTCGGGACCGAAGCAGAGATCGTAGTCGACGCATTCCGCGCAGCTCGGCGCCTTGCACAACTTGATGTCGGCACGCTCGCACAGCTGCTTGTAGAAGAACTTCTTCCACCGCATGTCGGAGATGTTTCTCTGCGCCAGCGGGGTGAAGTACTCGCCCAACAACCGCGAAACCACGCTCCTGCTGGGCACCCCTAGATCCTGCCAGAGATGGTTGTTGCCAAGGCACGCCGTCGCAATCGCGCGAGCGAGCCATTCGGCATCTTCAGATACGACCGAGGAATGATCGAGAAACAATCGCAGCAGGTCGGCGAATTCGCGCTCCCGGCCGGCGGCGGGGTGAGAAGCTGTGGGTACGCAGCGAGATGCGATCGCTTGACCCGAGGACCCAGGTATCGGGCGAATCACTCGCTCAGGTCGCCGCCGGTCGAAAATGCCTTGCCCGCAGGCGGCGAACCATGTCGCAGCGCTATATAAAGTTGCCCGGCCTCGGGGAATGCACAGAATCGGTTGCGGCCCATTTCTTTCCTGTTGCGCGTCTGCCCAGCGCAAAAGCGCTGTTTACGGCGGCGCCCCGTCAACCGCCGCTCATGACGAGACGTCACGCATCCGGAACGGGATTTCTATTCCGCGTCGAGCAAAGGCGGCTGCGACCGCGCGGGTGACATACGCCACGGAGCATCCCGACGGCACTATCGCCAGCAGCGATGACGATCAGTCAGCGGACGTCCGGGCCGACGCGGCGCTGACCACGCAACTCCGCTGGCGGGCTGCGCCTAAATCGCCCGGCAGATCGCCGACGCCGGCGTCAAAGAGGTCACAGGAGACGTCGTAATGGAAGCGACCCGCATCCGCGAGTTGAGTATCTCTCTGATAGCTATTTCACAATTTCAGGAATTCAGAAAGTTTACATATCGATAGGTAACTCCAAGTGCTCCTTATATATAAAGTCGCGGTGCTCCATCAGAACGGGATCGACGGCGGCTGCAACCGTTGCGTTTGTGTTGCAGTACAGCGCGCGGACGTCATCGCCGATTGGACAGAGGTCGTGCGGAAGCGGATCGATGAGGGCGGCGAAGGTCGCCCAGTAGATATCAAGTGCGGTGAGTTTGCCGCTGATGAAATAACGGTGTCCGTTTTTCCTCTGGCTTTTGAGTAAAGAGGTGAGTGTTTGGAGGATCGTTGCGATACGTCTCGGTGCGGCTTCAGCACGCTCGGGGCTGTAACCATATTTTGGGGCCAGGTAGTTTGCGAGACCTCGCGCGGGCTCCGCCGGGCTCGAAATCAGCTGGTGAATCGTCATCAGCCGCCGGCACCACGCGAATCCGTTCTCGCCGCAAATTTCGTTGCAATAACCGAAGAAATGGATCCGTTCCTCAATCTCGGCGGGAATGAGAGGAGGGTTGGGCTGCAAACGTTCAGCGAGATAAAGCTGCTGGTTCCATGTCGACTTTGGAAACTCATCGTTCCATACAGCGACCGGCACTGACGCCTGCGCTGACCACTCCTTGAGTGCGGCGTTTTCCGCCCCCACGTCGAATCTGGCCAGGGTGTAGGGGATCTTCTTGACGTAGCAGATGCCCTTGATCGCCTCGCTCCACGGACCGGGCATTCCCGGAGCGACCACCAGACGCAATCCGGTTTGTTTCCTCGCCTCTTCGACGCTCCAGTATTGCGCCATGCCATTTCTCCTTTTCCGTTTTTCCAGTTCCCCGGAGATATCCTTTCGTACAGGCCTGCCGCGCCAGACCATTTTGCAACAGGAAGATAGACTGCTTGGCTTGGCGACCAGTCGGCGATTTTCGTCAAAGGTAGGGCGTTCGACTAAGTCTTTAACGCGCTCTCCGACGGCTCGGCCTTCAATTGTGAGGCGAAAGTAATCGCACCTTCCCGGTGCGAAGCTCGTAGCGCGCACCGACGATCATCAGGCTTCCGTTCTTGACGCGTTTTTCGAATTGCGGTGATTGCTTGAGCTTCGCAACCTGGTCGTCAACGTTGAGATCGATTGCTCTGGAGAGCACATCGCCACCCGTCTTGCGGGCTTTATCAACCGCGGGACAGATGTTGCTGAAGATTTCGGCCAGTCCGGCCTTTGATTTTTTCCCAGGCAGCGGGCATTCATGAAGCGCGCCCTTAACCGCTCCGCAATTGTCATGG
>JBJKQX010000112.1:0-5603 GCA_046704965.1 Binataceae bacterium (SeqCode) | reverse complement strand
GTAATCAATTAGCGACCGAATCAACGGCGGCCCTGTCATTCAGGGTCGCCGTTTTGCTTTGGGCCGCCACAGCGGCAGCCCGTCTGTTGCGTTTCAGGCAACGCGACTCGATTTGGCACGGAACTGCTACATTGTTTCGCCGTTGGCACGTTTAAGGCCGTGATTGGCATCCAAGTGAAGGAAGAAGCCCAATGAAGTGCGCAATTGAATATGGCACAGACATTGCGGTAAACGTTGCGGTCACGGGGGCGGAATTAGCATTCGGGAGGTTCGCATTGTGAAACTGGCGGAGTTGATTAGCGAGCGTCACTCCGGGGCGGGCGAAATAGCTCGCAGGATGTTCTCGAGTCCCGCAAGGCCTTCGCGTCTTCGCTACAGACTTAGCCGTCTCATCTGGGAGCGGCCAGATTTCCCGAGGCCACGGCGTTCAGTCGACCGCGAGCTTCAGGAATTTTGGCCCTCAGTCGACTGACATCGGTTGCTCTGACGGCCCCTGCGAGATCCGCGATTCCGCGACGCTCTCATATCCCTATCCATTCAAGACGGCTGTGACCCGGAGTAGCTGCGACGACCGAATGCGCGGCTAACTCCGCGGGCGCCCACTTGTAGCCCGAATCATCGACATCGGCAGGTACGTGCGCGCCAGTCTGAACCACGTCTTTAGACGAAGAGGGTCCAGCCGTTCAGCGACGCGTAGGTACCTGCGGGCGAGTTTCCGCTTTCCCCTCGCAAGGGCGACAAGCCCGCGATGCCTCGCTTTGTTTGCCATCGCCGCTTTGCCGTGCTCGCTGCGTGGCGTGAACACCTCGAAGAACGGAGCCACGGTTATTGTTCTGCGCAACGGCTGCGACTCGGGTTTGCGGTACGCGCGCATTTGCGCATCGCGCGACGACGCTCCCAGCTGATCGAGCACGCGATAGCCATATTCCATTTCGGCGAACCTGGAGGCCAGAAACACGCCGTCCCAGTTGGCGTCATCGAAGATAATCACTCCGCCGGGCCGGACGAGTTGATTGACGAAGTAGAGATCGATGAATACCGCGTCGAAGCCGTGATTGCCGTCGATGAAGGCGAGATCGAATTGCCGCCCATCGGCAATGAGCTTCGGCAAAACAACTCCGGACGGCTCGGGATGGAACTCGACGATACTGTCGAGCCCAAGCTCGCTAACGGAAATCCGGGCCGCATCATGGAAGCGCGAACTCTGGTCCGGGTCCATGACCACGTGGCGGGATGAATCGATCGCGTTCTCAATCGACGCAAGCAGGATGAAGAGCGTCGAGAGACCCCATGCCATCCCAATTTCGAGCGTATTTCGGGGACGCTCCGCACGGCAAATCCGGTAAAGAAATACGCCCCTCTCCGCACTGACCGAAACGGCCGTGATATCGTGCATGCGGCCATCACGTCCGCGGACGGATTTCGCAAGGTAAGCGCGCTCTATCGCCGCCCTTATCTCTTCGGCGGTGCTCATCGGAGAACCGCCGACAACCGCTGACATCGATATTCGACCAACCGTCCCGTCACTTTCAACTTACGGGCCGTTATAGCTTACTACCGACACAAAAGCGCTTTTGCCCGGGTAGCTGAAGTTCATATTGGGACTCAGAATATGCATGACGGTTGATTTGACTGCCTGTGCACTCTTCCAGATAAACCCGCTGGGGACCACTATCTGGACTTCATTTTCTTCTCCCGACACGGGGTCCACATGAGGCGCGACATGCGCCTCCAGAAGGCCCGGCACAGCGAAGCCACTTCGCTTGCCGTCGACGCGCATCTCGATCGGTACCACCTCGGGCTCCAGTACATAACGAAAAGTGGGCGCCAGCAGCGCGAACGGACCGCTTCCGCCCGCGCGCCCATACACTATCGTCGCAAGCCCCCGGCACTGCTCGGGTGTCGCACGATCCGTTATGTAGTACCGCAACGTCCCGTTGCCCTCGTGAATCGGTCCGGGCCACGAAGTCGCCTCGATAAAGTCGAGACCGTCCAGTTGCACCTCGCCGAAGTGACCGGTTCTGACATGATAGCCGACCAGCGCCTCGCATCGCCCGCCCGTGGGATATCCGCTGAAGTTGCACGGGCATCCGAAATCGCAATTGCACGTCTCGATATAGTCGGCCTCGAATTGCCATCGGGGGGAAATATCCATCGTGGGTCCTCCTTGCTGCGTTTCGGCCATCGGCGGCCGGAGGACCCCCTTTAAGCGAACGCCTATCGGAGAGCCCGGGTTAACTCAAGCCGGGCTCTTGGTGAATCGTGGCCGCGATTGTAGGATTCACCCTTACGACATCCAACAGTCCGGGCGCGCACGATCGGCGCGCAAAAACGCATCGAGAAAACGCTCCGATGGAAAACCCTCAGCGCAAAGATCACGGCTTCACGCTCAAGGACCTGGGCGGAAAGGATCGACCATTCCCGACCGGCCGTCCCGCCCTGCTCTGCTTCGTAAAAGAGGACTGTCCAACCTGCCGGCTTACGATTCCGCTCATCGAGGCGGCGCATCGCGCCTTCGGAGCAAAGGTCGACGTTCGGGCAATCGGCCAGGATGCGGAGGGTAATGCGAAACTTGCCGGAGACAATCGGCTGAGCGTCCCGATGCTCGACGATTCGGCGCTCTCCGTGTCGTTCGCCTTCGGCGTCGAAATCGTGCCGACGATCGTTCTGGCCGGACCCGACGGCGACGAACAAAGCCGCTTCGAAGGATTCGATCGCGCCGACTGGCGCAACTTGATAGCGGAGCTGGCGCGCAAAAGTGCCATGCCCGAGCCTGACGTCGACTGGGATTCATACCCCGCGCAACGTCCGGGATGCGGCTCGAAGTCGGTCGAACCGGGCGTGGCCGAGCGGCTTGAAGCCGCGGCCCGGGGAGAGCGACTCGCCGCGCGCCGTATCGAGATTGGTGCACAGGACGAATTCGAGTTCATGTTCGAACGGGGCCTGACCGACGGGCTTCCCGTGATCCCACCGACTCCCGAGCGGGTGTCGCGGATGCTGACCGGCACGCGACGTGACCCGCGCGAGGTGGTCGCTGTTCTGCCGCCGAACATGGCCCCCGCCTCGGTCGAGAAGATTGCCGCAAACGCCGTGATGGCGGGATGCAGGCCCGAATATCTTCCCGTGATACTTGCCGCGGTCGAGGCCGTCGCCATCCCTGAATTCAATATCCACGGACTGATGCCCACCACGTGGGGCGCGACACCCGTGATTATCGTGAACGGACCGGTGCGCCATAAAATCGGCATGAACATGGGCATGATGGCGCTCGGATATGGCAACCGCGCCAACGCAACAATCGGGCGGGCGGTGAAGCTCGCGCTGCGAAATATCGGCGGCGCGCGACCGGGAGAAATAGAGCGTTCCACCCTCGGCGCCATCGGCAAGTTCACGACCTGTTTCGCCGAATGGGAAGAACGCAGCCCGTGGGAGCCGCTGCATGTCGAACGCGGCTTCAAAAAAGAGGACAACGTCGTAACCGTGTTCGGGCTGGAGTCGGGCTCGCGCCAGATTGCCGACCAGCACTCACGCACGGCCAGCGCATTGTCGACTTCGTTTGCGCTCGGACTTGAGGCCTGCTGGCATCCCAAGCAACATCTCGCGGGCGAGGTGCTGATGGTCGTTTCGCCCGAGCATGCCGACACGATAGCGCGCGACGGATGGTCGAAGGCGCAGGTGCGCGCAAGGATTCAGGAAGCGACCGCGCGTCCGCTTCGCGAACTGCTTCCCGGCGAAGACTGCGGCGAAGGTGTTCCGCTCAAGGCCCTCGGACTCGACAGCCCCAGTGCCGAGCAACTCGAGCAGCGCATTCCAAAGTTGCGTAAGCCCGAAAACATCAAAATGATCGTGGCAGGCGGCGAGGCCGGAAAATTTTCGGCGATCTTTGCCGGATGGGTCAGCGGCCCGGTAGGCTCAGTAAGCGTAAGCCGCCGAATCGAGGAGGTGATCTGATGGAGATTGTCGATCCGACCGACGAGCGCATACCGCTCAGGCGCACGCTCGCCAAACGTCCGCCAAGGATGACGGGTTCGATCGCGCTGCTCGACATTTCCAAGCCGCGCGGCGACGTGCTGATGGACCGTATCGAGGAGCGGCTGAGAAAGCGCCTTCCCGACGTCTCCGTGCAGCGCTATCGCAAACCGACCTTTGCGAAACCCGCTCCCGAGGACTTGCGGCGCAAGATAGCGCAGGAGAACGGCTTCGTAATCGAAGCGCTGGCCGATTGAGGGTCGTGCACAACGTGCAGTGTGCACGATTCCGTATGGTTTGAAATCAATGGACGGCCGTCGGTGGTTGTCGCGTCGCACGTGTTCGAAGATGCGGCGGAGAAGCAGGCCGAAGCGCTCGGTTTGCCCGAAGTCAGACGCGTCTTCGTTCCGCATCCGATACAGGATGCGACCGATGACGAGATGCGCGAAAAGGCCGACGCAATCGTCGACCGTCTGGTGGCTGCGCTGTCCGAGTGAACGAGTGACGCCGACGTTGCGTGACCCACGCGTATCAGCGCCGCGCGCCCACGGCACGCTCGCGCAACGTCTTGTCGATGACGACCGCGCCGCCTCGCATGGCCCCGCATGAACAGGCGCAGCCGATGACCGCGCGAGCCGCGAACGTCGTGCTTTCGCCCGAGCCTCGACGAATCGTCATCAAGGCGGTCAACTGGCTTGGCGATCTCGTGATGACGCTTCCCGCGATGCGCGCGGTGCGCCGGGCCTTTCCCGCCGCGCATCTGGCGGTTCTGGTCAGGAAGCAACTGGCGGGCTTTTTTGACGGCGCGGACTGGCTTGACGAAACGATCACCTATTTCTTCGGTTCGGGACTGGCCGGTCTTCGCGACCGTCGCCGGACCATCGGTGAACTACGCTCGCGCAATTTTGATCTTGCGGTCGTGATGCCGAACAGTTTTGACTCGGCATTCCTGGTAACCGCCGCCGGTATCCCGCGCCGAGCAGGTTTTGTCGCCGACCTTCGCGGCGCGATGCTTACGCACAAGACCGCGCCGTCCGCCGAAGCACTCGACGGCCATCAGGTGCATTACTGGCTCACGATGGTGCGTGAAACGATCGGAATCGCGGGCAACCCGGACGATTTTATCCTGCGACCCGACCCTGCGAACGTCGAGCGCGTGCGCGAATGGCTCCAGGCACATCGCAAGCACCCGGGCGCACCGCTGGTTGCCGTCTCTCCCGCGGCCGCGTACGGACCTGCCAAGGAGTGGCCCCCCGCAAAATTCGCCGCGCTTGTCGACGAACTCGAGCAAAAGTTCGGCGCCGAAGCGGTGATGGTCGGCGCGCCCGGTGAACGCGCGCGATGCGAACAGGTGGCCGCGATGAGCCGGGTGGGAGCGATGGTCGCGGCGGGCGAAACGAGTGTGGGCGAACTGGTTGCGATGCTGTCGGCGGTGAACGCGTTTGTCGGAAACGACTCGGGCTCGATGCATGTTGCGGGAGCGCTAGGCACACCGACCGTCGCGGTGTTCGGCTCGACCAATCCGCGTCGTACCGGTCCGCTCGGGCCGCGCACTCGGGTCATATGGCATCATCTGGAATGCAGCCCCTGTCTTGCACGCACATGCCGCTTCGGTCACTACAATTGTCTGGAAC
>JBJKQX010000111.1:0-4438 GCA_046704965.1 Binataceae bacterium (SeqCode) | reverse complement strand
GTCGCGTCGCCGTCGAGGAGCTTCGTTTCCTCGCGGCGAGCCCATTCGCGAGCCAAGGCAGCAGTTCTGAATGTCCGCGTAACGATCGGATAGCCGCGCCGACGAACGACCGCGACCCAATGCCCGGACTTAGTGTCCGGTCGCTTATATATGGACGCCATCCGTTGGCACCCCCTTGCTGCCGCAAATGTTGCAACAGTTACAACAGATTTACAACAGGTGTGCCCTTGGCCGATAGAGGGCGGAAATCGGTGCGAAATCTTTAAATTTCAAACACGACTGGCAGAGAAGGGGTTCGACGTCTCGAAACTGGCGGAGAGGGAGGGATTCGAACCCTCGGTACGGTTGCCCGTACGCCAGATTAGCAATCTGGTGCCTTCGACCACTCGGCCACCTCTCCGCATGCGGAGACAAGGATTGTTCAATATAGGGACGGCACGCGCAAGTCTCCCGGGCTAATCGAACGCATCGAGGCTTTTCCGGGTCTCCGAGCCGGACGGTTCGCCGGACATCTTTTCGATTGAAAAGTGCGCCTGATTGACGGTCCGGCCAACAATCGGCAATTTACTTAGCCACGGCCCTAACCGGGGCTGGAGAACTTATCGATGCGCATCACGGTTGGCGATGGAAGGCTGTTTTTTGACGTGGAAGGAGCGAAATTCGTTCCCGAGGGCTCCGTGATGCGCGAGCGGCCCACAGTGCTTTTGCTCCACGGAGGTCCGGGGTTCGATCACAGCTTCTACAAGCCCGAGATGAGCGCGCTTTCCGACGTGGCGCAGGTTGTCTATCTGGACCATCGCAGCAACGGCCGAAGCGACCGCACTGCGTCGGACCGATGGACGCTTGAGGCGTGGGCCGACGACGTGCGCGGGTTCTGCGACGCTTTGGAAATCGAGAAGCCTATAGTGATGGGTACGTCGTTCGGAGGATTCGTGGCGATTGCGTATGCCACGCGCTATCCCGACCATCCCGGCAAACTCATCCTGTGTAGCACCAGCGCCCGATGGCGTCTCGAAAGGGTTTTGGACGTGTTCGAAAGGCTCGGCGGGCCCAAGGCGCGCGAGATCGCCCGCCGTTACTGGGAAAAGCCGGGTCGCGAGACCGTGGCCGACTACATGCGTATCTGCCTGCCGCTTTACACGCGAACCCCGATGCCGGCGGAGAAGCCGGCTCGCATCAGGATGCGGATGGACGTGGCGTTTGCGTTCGCTCGTCACGAGCAGCATCGGTTCGACCTGCTGGCCGCTCTGCCGCGTATCCAGTGTCCCACGCTGGTGCTGGCGGGTGAGGATGATCCGATAACGCCAATCGCGGACTCGGAGGATATCGCCGCAGCTATTCCGCGAGAACTGGTGCGTTTCGAGCGCTTTTCAGACACCGGCCACGGCGTCGTGTCCGACGCTCCGCAAGCCCTCGGCATGATCCGCGATTTCATCTGTTCGTAGAGTTGGCCGAAAAGACGCACCGAGCGACGAGTTCGCGTGACGCTACGCGCCTGCGCACGTGGACCCATCGCTTCACGCCACGTATTGTAAACGCCTAAGCGACGGGGAACGTCCCGCACCGCTAATTTCCTTGACCCACCGGGAAGGGAGGACCCTTGGGTAATGCAGATAAGGCGCATCCTGGTTCCAACTGATTTTTCGCGCTCATCACTTAATGCCGTCGACTATGCAATCGACCTGGCCAAGCAGCACGGCGCGGAAGTCATTCTTGTCCATGTTATCGAGCCGATGAACTATGCTGTTCCCAGGTACCTGCCTGAGCCGACCGCGTTGCTTGAAAGCCAGCGCGAGGAATCCCAGAAGGAGATTGACCGAATCGTGGAGCGGGTGCGTTCTGAGTGGGACAAATGCCGCTCCGAAGTGCATCTGGGAGTGGTCTATGAGGTCATTGCCGAGTCGGCGCGCAAGCTCAAGGCCGACTTGATCGTTATTGCGACTCACGGCCGGACCGGTCTCGCGCATATGTTTATCGGCTCGGTCGCCGAGAGGGTCGTGCGTATAGCGCCGTGCCCGGTGCTCACCGTCAGAAGCCCGCTTCATCCCGCGCGCGGGGTAACACGTCGTCCTGCAACGACGCGACGCGCGTCTGCAGCGCGCACCACCCGGCCAAAGCGAAAGAAGTAGGCGACAGGGTGGGGCGCTAGCGCACGCGGTGGTAGAGCATCAGGATACCAAGCACGTAAGCGACCACCATCAGGGCGCTTCCCGGCTCGATCAGCGCGTAACGGCGCTCGGCGCGGTAAACAATTCCAGCCAGACCCAAGACCGCCATCACGATTCCGAGCGAGCCCGAAATGACGTGGGCTGGGTTCGCGACCGCGAAGATAGAGCCGTTCGGACGGGCCGCGTCGAGAACGAAGAAGATGACCATGTTGAACGAGATCGAGCCGAAAAGATCGCCGACGGCGAGATCGAACGCACCGATCCGAATTGCCGCGAAGGCTGTAACAAACTCGGGAAGAGTGGTTGCGAGGCCGACCATCCAGGTGCCCACGAAGGTCATCCCGAGTCCGCTCAGTATCGCGATTCGACCCGCCGACCACGCCAGAACTGGTGCTGCAAGCACAATGCACAAGGCGGCCGCTCCGAATTCGAGCAGCGGTCGTCTGAGTGATTTGCGTGCCGCCCTGACTTCCGCGTGTTCCGGCTCTCTTTCTATCTTGCGAACGCCGTTGCGGTAGACCGCACGAGTGCCGCCCATATAGACAAGCAGAAGCACCAGCGACTGGGGTGTGATTCCCACAAGCGTCCACGTCGGACGTTCCATCACGAAGACTACCGCCAAAGCAGTCATCAGGATGGCAAGACAAGCGCCCAGCGTGTTCTCGAAGGCTGCTTCCTTAAACACACGGCCACGCGGCGGCACAAGGTCAAGCACGGCGAGAATCAGCATGTTGGCCATGCACGCACCGAACAGGTCTCCTATCGCCAGATTAGGTTGGTGCAGGCGCACGGCCGAGACTCCGGTTACTACTTCGGGCATCGAGGTCGTAACCGCCAACAGCACCGAGCCGATCCATATTCGTCCTATCCCCGTCGCCTCGGCTATCGCGTCGGCTCTGCGCACGAGATAGGTGCTTGCGACCACTATCACTGCTGCGCTGGTCACGAATATGAGTATTGCGAAGATAAGTCCGTCAGGAAGCATGAGCTCGGAACTACTGTGTATCAGGAAGCTGACGCCTGAAGTAACCGATTGCGCGAGCTGCGTACGACGAACTATCCAGAGGCGGATTCTTCGTCATAATGCGGGTTATCTGCAACAATTTCGGCTAACCGTCCGCCCCAGTGTCCGGCGGTTTAAGGTTTCTTGCGATGGTGAAAGAGGCACGCGGCAATCCGAAAACCCGATGGCACGTTGAGCCCATCGACGCACTGGTGCGCGAGTTTGGGACGGATCCATCGCACGGCATCACGCACGACGAGGCAGCCCGGCGTCTCGAACGGTTCGGTCCTAATCGAATCGAAAGTACCAGGACGGTTTCACCGCTGCGGATCTTTCTCGGCCAGTTTTCGAGCGTCGTTATCTGGGTCCTCATCGGAGCGGCAGTCGTTGCCGGTTCGCTCGGAGAGCGCGGCGACGCGATCGCAATTCTCGCCATAGTCATCCTTAACGCGATCGTAGGCTTTCTACAGGAGTATCGGGCCGAGCAGGCGGTTGCAGCGCTGGCCCGGATGACGTCGCCGCGAGCGCGGGTGGTGCGCGAGGGCGGTGCCGAGGTTGTCGCGGCCTCCGAGGTCGTTCCCGGCGACCTGGTTTTGCTCGACGAGGGCGACCTGGTCGCGGCCGACGCGCGGCTGGTCGAGGCTTCGGCCCTGCGCGCCAATGAGGCACCGCTGACCGGCGAGTCGACACCGGTCGAGAAACGGACCGGAGAGCTGCCCGACGACACCACGCTGGCCGATCGCGTCAACATGGTTTTCATGGGCACCAGCGTGGTCGGCGGAACGGCGCGGGCGCTGGTGGTCGCGACCGGCAAGCGGACCGAGTTCGGCAATATCGCCCAGTTGCTGGAAACCGCCGAGAGCGGTCTGACGCCGCTGCAGCGCCAGCTCGATCAGGTCGGCAAACGGCTCCTGTGGATTTCGCTGGCGATCGTCGTGATCGTCTTCATCCTGGGGATTCTCAGATCGGTCGCGCCGTTCGAGATGTTCCTGGGCGCCGTGAGTCTCGCGGTTGCTGCTATTCCCGAGGGCCTGCCCGCTGTGGTCACGGTGGCGCTTGCGCTCGGAGTGTCGCGGATGGTGCGGCGCAGCGCTCTGGTGCGCAGGCTTCATTCAGTCGAAACGCTGGGATGCGCCAGCGTGATTTGTACCGACAAGACCGGGACGCTCACGGTGGGCGAGATGACCGCGCGCAGGATGGTCACGCCGGCGAGGGTTTTCGCCGTGACCGGAGAAGGATACTCGCTGGAGGGTGCGATTTTCGTCGA
>JBJKQX010000110.1:0-2717 GCA_046704965.1 Binataceae bacterium (SeqCode) | reverse complement strand
CGTCTACACTCATCCGGAACGAATTTCCTGAACCGACTCGTCCGGCTTTCGCGGGACGACAGCTCGGTTATCGCGCGCCCAGAAATTCCGCGAGCGCTGCCGGCAGGTCGTGGCTCTCCCTGTTGCCGCCGCCAAGCTTTACAAGCGCGTAGCGCTGGTCAGCGTCGAGTCGCTCCCATTCGGTTGGGTCGAGTGTGAAGCCCTGCGCCCTGGCGCGCGCGACAAGCTGTTCGGGCGGCACGGCCGGCGGTTCGGCAATCGCGCGCTTTTCATCACTCAGCGGTGAGGGCTCTTCGCCACGCCGGCGACGCACGGCTTCCCGCACGAAGAGGTCGAACGCTTCGAGTTCCTCGGAGGAATCGACCGGTAGATGGCAGATGGCGAGTCGTTCGTCGCGCTCCAGCACCTGCCATTGATCGAGAGAGTCTTTGAGACCGGCGCGATGGAACTTTCGCCGCACCGCAAGCGGTATCAAATCGAGCGTCCGATTAATTTCCGCCGCGAAGGCAAACTTGCGAATCACTTGGTCTCCTTGCCGCGATTATAGCGACGCGTCAGAACGGGAACGCAACGGGATATGGCCTCGCGTTGCGGCGCAATCGGGCTTGTTCGGCTCGTCTACAAGTGCGCCTTTAGCGCTACTTGAGGAATGTTCGTCCTGATACGATGGCGCGGGGCGGGGTCGCGGGTCTGCTTGCGACCCAGAACTTACGCACGATGAAACTCCTGCCCGGATGGATGAATCGCGACTTGGGGCTTCTGTTCGCAGGCCGTGCGATCCGAAGTCTGGTACAGAGCTATCTCGCGATTCTGGTACCGATCTACGTTGCCAAACTCGGCTTCGACGCGCTTCACGTCGGCTACCTCTTCACCGCTTCCGCAATTGCGAGCGTTGCACTTGCCGCGGCAGTAGGCTTTCTCTCCGACCGTTTCGGCCGGCGCAACCTGCTGATTGTCATATCGCTGATGAGCGCGGCGGCGGGCGTTCTGTTCGCGACCGCTACCGGATTTGCGATGCTTGCGCTTGCGGCAGCGCTCGGCACCGTCGGCCGGACCGGGCCTGCCGGCTCGGGCGGGTCGGTCGGACCGTATTTTCCTGCGGAGCAGGCGCTCCTCGCCGAGCATGCGACGGACTCCGCCCGTACCTCGGTGTTCGGGGTGCTCGCATTCGTGGGTGTTATCGCGGCGGCCGTGGGTTCGTTGCTCGCAGCCTTTCCGGCAGCTATCAGCTCACTTCTCGGTGTTGCGATACTCGACGGATACCGCGCGCTGTTCTGGACGGCGGGCGTGGCGGGGGTTGCGATGGCGTTGGTGACGATTCCAATCAGCGAGAGACCGCGCAACCGCCCTCGCGTTGATGCACCGGCTGAACGCGCCTCGACAGACTCATCGGAGCGCCGCACGCTCGGCCTTGCTCGGCGTTCGTGGTGGTTCGTGCTCAGGTTCGGTGTGATAAACGGAACCAACGGCTTCGCGGTCGGGATGCTGGGACCGTTCGTTGTGTATTGGTTTTACCGCCAATTCTCGGCCAGCGCGTCGCAGATAGCGGGGCTTTTCTTTGTCATCAACCTCGCCACTGGAATACCGAACCTGATGGCGGGTCGGATAAGCAGCCGGGTCGGAACGCTTCGCACGATTGTTGTAGCGCGCGCCATATCCTCGGCCTTCCTGTTCGCGATGGTGTTCATGCCGACCTATTTCATGGCCGCGATCATGTACGCGCTAAGATCGATCTTCGGCGCACTTTGGATTCCGGTTCGTCAGTCCTACCTGATGGGGATGGTGGACCGTTCCGAGCGCGGCACCGCTGCGGGCTTGAGCAATGTGCCGCTGCAACTCACCTCGCTGATTAGCCCTCCCGCGGCAGGTGCGCTGATGCAGGAAGTCGCGCTCGGCTTGCCAATCGCTCTGGCTGCATTGCTCCAGGCGTTGACCGCTGCCATGTACTACGGCTTTTTTCGCGGGATTCGTCCTCCCGAAGAGGAATCGCCATCATCGCGCGGATCCGCCGCCGATGCGAGCCGTAAGCAGCCTTAGGTAAAGAAGATTTGACATTCGCCGTGAAATGTTAGAAAGATCTGGCAGAAACTTCAGTTTATGCAGACAGAAGTTTTTCTAATCCTATCCGGAGGACGGCGATGAGTTGGAGCAAGCCCGTATTTGAAGAATTGCGACTTGGCTTCGAAGTCACCATGTACGTCTGGGCCCGCTAATGTTTGAACCCGAGGCGCCGAAAGTTTCAATGCTTTCGGCGCTTCGCTCCCTACTGAGCCCGTCAGAGCAGACCGCGCGCCTCCTCGCCTTGGCGGATCGTCGGACACGTGAGAATTGATGAAGGTGCTCGTCCTCGGATCGGCCGCGGGCGGCGGCTTTCCGCAGTGGAACTGCAATTGCCGAAACTGTCGCGGGTTGCGTGACGGAACTCTGCACGCAAGCCTGCGCACCCAATCGTCGATCGCCATCAGTCAGGATTCCGAATCGTGGGTGCTGATTAACGCCTCGCCGGACATACTCGCCCAAATCAAGGCCAACCCAATTCTTCAGCCTGCCCGGCGACTTCGCGACACAGGAATCCAGGCGATCATCCTGGTGGACGCCCAGATCGATCATACGACGGGCCTCTTCATGCTTCGCGAGGGTACCCCGCTCGAAGTCTATTGCCCCAAACCCGTACGAGTGGACCTGGCCACCCGTAACCCGATTTTGCATGTCCTGGG
>JBJKQX010000109.1:0-5605 GCA_046704965.1 Binataceae bacterium (SeqCode) | reverse complement strand
ATCCGCATCCCGTCGCGATCCGATTCGTCGCGCAGGTCGCTGATACCTTCGACACGCTTGTCGTTAACCAGATCGGCAATCCGTCCGATCAGTCGCGACTTGTTAACCTGGTACGGAATCTCGCGCACGATTATCGACGAGCGGCCGCTTCGCTTGTCGGTTTCGATCGCGGCCAGCGCCCTCATCGTGAGGATTCCGCGCCCGGCCAGATACGCATCGCGTACCGCCTTGCGTCCCAGCACCAGTCCGCCGGTCGGAAAATCGGGCCCCGGCACGATGTCGAGTATCTTCTCTAACGAGAGGTCGGGATTCTCGACGAGCGCCAGCAGCGCGTCGCAGATTTCTCCAAGGTTGTGCGGCGGAATATTGGTCGCCATCCCAACCGCGATTCCATCGGCGCCATTGATAAGCAGGTTTGGAATCTGCGAGGGCAGAATCTCGGGTTCGGTGCCAGAACCGTCGAAGTTGGGTATGAAATCGACCGTATCCTTGTCGATATCGGCGAGTATCCGCTCCGCAAGGCGGGTAAGTCGCGCTTCGGTGTAGCGGTAGGCCGCAGCAGGGTCGCCGTCGATCGAGCCGAAGTTGCCCTGCCCGTCGACCAGCGGGTAACGCATGCTGAACGGTTGGGCCATCCGGACCAGCGAATCGTACACAGCAGAGTCGCCGTGCGGATGATAACGCTTGAGCACCTCGCCGACGACGCCGGCGCACTTGGAGTAGCGTCGGCTGGCGAGCAATCCCTCGCGGAACATCGCGTACAGGATGCGCCGATGGACGGGCTTGAGACCGTCGCGCAGGACCGGCAGTGCGCGTCCGATATTCACCGACATCGCGTAGTCCAGATAGGACTGCCGCATGTCGTCTTCGACACTTAGAAGCGAGGGTTCGTTTATTGGTTCGTTGCCGTTGGTATCAGCCATCTGAATGTATACGTCTCAACCGTGACGCGCTGCAGGCGGTCGAACAGAAAATAAACCTGTCGATCGGGCGTGCGCGCCATCACGTGCCCGGCGCTTCCGCCCGGCTAGACGTCGAGATTCCTTACGTCGAGCGCGTTGTCCTCGATGAATTTGCGCCGTGGCTCGACCTGATCACCCATCAGCCGCGAGAACATCTCCTCGGCCTCTTCCATCGAGCCAATCTGCATCTTGAGCAGCGAGCGGGTTTCAGGGTTCATCGTCGTGTCCCAGAGCTGTCCCGGATTCATCTCGCCCAAGCCTTTGTAGCGCTGCACCTCGATACCCTTCTGTCCCGATTCAAGCACCGCGTCAGCGACTGCCTTGAGGGTATCAACCGCTCGCTGTTCCTCGCCGATCGTCACGGCGAAAGGCGTCTTTATCGCGTCTATCTCGGGTGCGAGGCGGCGAATCTCACGCAGCTCTCCGCTATGGAACAGAGTCTGATCGACAACCGTCGGTGCGGTCGCGCCGTTTGCGCTCTGCGAGAAAATCGCCTTGAAGTGCGTGCCGTTGTCGGGCTCGATCCGATAGACCAGGTTGTCGTCGCCGGTCGCTTTGCGAATCGCCTCGGCCGCCTGCCGG
Source organism: Binataceae bacterium (SeqCode) (assembly GCA_046704965.1). GTDB lineage: Bacteria > Desulfobacterota > Binatia > Binatales > Binataceae > DTIX01. The sequence goes on along the minus strand of JBJKQX010000109.1, from coordinate 4,061 downwards.
GTCGCCTGATCCGATTCGAAACTCTCGGCCGTCATGACCTTGTCGGAAGCGAGCTTGACCAGCGCCGCCACGATCGGTCGCTGCTTGGAGCGTCGCTCAAGCTGTTCGAACATCCGCTCGTGATGGAGCGCCTTGCGCACAAGGGTCTTGAGCGCCGCACCTTTGAACTCGCGTGCGTCCTTGCCTTTGCCGGTACCCAGCGTGACGGCCTCCGCGCCAAGGTCGGTCAGGTAATCCTCGAGCGCGGTCTCGTCCTTGACGTATCGCTCCTGTTTGCCTTTTCTCACGCGGAACAGAGGCGGCTGAGCGACGTACAGATATCCATTCTCGATCACTTCGAGGAACTGCCGGAAGAAAAACGTCAGCAGCAGAGTTCGAATATGCGAGCCGTCGACGTCGGCGTCGGTCATGATGATGATCTTGTGGTAGCGAAGCTTGGCAAGGTCCTTGTCCTCGCCGATACCCATACCGAGCGCGGTAATCAGCGTACGCAACACGCCCGAGGACAGCATCTTGTCGATTCGGGCGCGCTCCACGTTGAGGATCTTGCCGCGCAGCGGCAGAATCGCCTGGGTTCGCCTGTTGCGGCCTTCCTTGGCGGTACCTCCTGCTGATTGCCCCTCAACGATGAACAGTTCGCTCAGCTCGGGATTGCGCTCCTGGCAGTCGGCGAGCTTTCCCGGGAGCGAACCCGAATCGAGGGCGCCTTTGCGGCGTACCAGGTCCTTCGCGCGACGTGCCGCTTCACGTGCGGTCGCGGCCTCGACGGCGCGGCCGACAATCTTTTTGGCGGGCCCGGGATTCTTTTCGAGGTATTCGCCCAGCTTTTCGTTGACAAGAGCAACAACTAGTCCTTCGACCTCGGAATTGCCAAGCTTGGTCTTGGTTTGACCCTCGAACTGCGGCTCGGCGATCTTGACGCTGATAATCGCCGTCAGACCCTCGCGCGTGTCGTCGCCCTCAAGCCGCATGTCCTTGCTTTTGAAGAGATTGTTCTTCGACGCGTAACTGTTGAGTGTGCGGGTCAGCGCGGATTTGAAGCCCGACAGATGGGTTCCGCCTTCGATCGTGTGAATATTGTTGGCGTAGGTAAAGATGGTCTCGCGGATAGCGTCGGTCCATCGAAGCGCGCACTCGATATCGACGTTATCGCGCATGCCCTTGAAGAAGATCGCATCGTGCAGCGACTCGCTGCTTTCGCTCAGCGATTCGACGAACTCCTTGATTCCGCCTGCGTAATGGAATTCTTCCTGTTTGTCGCTGCGCTCGTCCTTGAGCCTGATCATCAGGCCGCCGTTCAGGTAGGCCATCTCGCGCAGATAGCGTGCGATGGTTTCATACTTGAACTTCACTTCCTTGAAGATTTCCGGGTCGGGCGAGAAAGTTGTCTTGGTGCCGCTGGTCTTGGTCGTGCCGCGTTCTTCGACCTTGGTCTTCGGGATGCCGCGCTCATAGCGCTGGAAGTAAATCTTCCCGTTGCGATGAACCTCGACCTCGAAGTCCTCGCTGAGCGCGTTAACAACTGAAGCGCCGACTCCGTGAAGACCGCCCGAAACCTTGTAGACGTTGCGTTCGAACTTGCCGCCCGCGTGGAGCACCGTATGGACAACTTCGAGCGCGGAACGCTTCTCGGTCGGATGCATTTCGGTCGGAATACCCCGCCCGTTGTCGGCGATCGAGATGCGGTCGTCACCCAGGATGATGACATTGATTTCGGTGCAGTGGCCAGCCAGCGCTTCGTCGATCGAGTTGTCGACGACTTCGTTGACCAGGTGATGAAGGCCGCGTTCCGCTGTGTCGCCGATATACATACCGGGACGCTTGCGAACCGCCTCCAACCCCTCGAGAACTTTTATGGATTCTGCGCCGTATTCGTCGGAAGATTGAGTATTTGCCATAGAAAAAAAGGAATGAATCCCCACTCCATCAACCCCGCGTAACTTCAATTATTTTAGCCGCCAGGGCTCAGGATGTAAAGCAGACTTGACGCTTGTCATCCATCATAATCAAACACAGTTCTTATTTCGTGCCCAAGAGGTCAAAAATAGCTCAATTTGCACGATAAAATCCCAAATCTCCGAGATCGAAAACCGACCCTGCAAGCAGCTTATTTCGGAGCACAAAACAGAACGATATTCTATCAACGTTTCTAATGCGTTTCAGCTCACCCGATCGGAACGTTATAAGGGCGATCGAAGGCTGGAATGTGACCCGGATGCGTGTCAGGCGGGCTTTTGCAAAGTGAAGTTGGATCATGAGCGCGATCGACGACCTCGGCTACCGGGTCAATCGATGCGCCGCAGGTTTTCAAGCATCTGTTCAGGGCCGACGTAGCCCACCGTCCGCTTGCGGATTTGCCCCTTCGAATCGATAAGCACGACGGTCGGCACGCCCATGATGTCGAACTTGCTGATAATTGTCTGGTTGCGCTGGTTTTGCGCCGTCAGGTCCGCGCGCACACGAACGAAGCGCGAGGCGGCCTTAAGCACCGCGGGATCGCGGAAGGTCGTGTTTTCCATCTCATGACACGGAATACACCAGTCGGCGCTGAAATCCAGCAGGACTGGTCGGCCCTCGGCGGCAGCCTCTGCGAGAACCTTCTGGCTATAGGGCGTAAAGCTCAGTTGGGGCGCGACCGGCCGCGGAATCAGGAGGTAAACCAACCCGGCCACTGCGACCAAACCAAGAGCCGAGCGAATGATCAGAAATGGACGCCATTGCCGTCCCGCGCCGCTTATGAAGCCGAGATAGATTCCCGCCGCGGCCGCGTAGTAGGGCAGCGCATGGAGCATCACATGGCCCGGCACGACCGGATCGAGGAAGTAGATCGCAAGCCCGATCAAGACGAAGCCGAACAACTGCTCGATCCACGCCAGCCACTCGCCCGAGCGCGGCAGTCTGCGGATACTCCCCGCCGCCATCGCGAGCCCGATGTACGGAAGGCCAAGACCGACGGCGAGCGTGAAGAACAACGCGAATCCGAACAGTGCGCTCCCACTGCGCTCGACCATCAGCATCAGGCCCAGAACGATAGGCCCGATGCATGGCGCCGCGACGACACCCATCCCGAGCCCCATCAGGAACGAGCCCGCGTACCCGGGGCGTGCAGTGCCGGCCCACTGCGCCATCCATTGCGGCGGCTGAAGCGTGAACAGGCCGAAGCTCGACGCCGCCAGCAACAGCATCAGCGCGGCGATCGTCGACAGAACGTAGGGGTTCTGCATCGCGGCGCCGAAAAGTCCACCCGAAAGCGCAACTGCCACTCCCACGGATGAAAAGGTCGCGGCGATTCCGAGCACGTAGAGGATGGCCAGAATTAGAACGCGCCTGGGTCCTCCGCCCTGATTACCGAAGTAGGCGACCGTTACGCCGATAAGCGGATAGACGCAGGGCGTAAGATTGAGCGCCAGCCCTCCCAGCAGAATTATCAGGAAGCCAATGACATACCCGTGGGTTGCGAAAACGTGTGCCAGATCGGCGCCCCCGAAACCCTCGGACGAACCGGAAGTCGCGGCTGGCGCGGCCGAGGACACGGGCGTCGCGGGAGCCGGTCCGACCACGAGCGTGCGCAAGTCGACTTTCCGACTGACTGAACTCGGCGGCAGGCATTGACGGTCGTTGCAGGCCTGATAGTTGAGCGAGACCGTAACGAGAGACTTGTTCGACCGGGCGAAATCGGACGACACCTGAAGCGGCACCCTGACATTTATCGTTCCGCTGAAAACCGAAAGCTTTTTGCCGCTTGCGAACTTGAGCGCCTCTTCGTGAGAGGGCGGATATTGCACCGAACCCGCGCTGATTCCAGACGGAACGGAGACGCGGAGACGGCTCGGGATGTAATAGGCAGCCGAGGGACGGTCTGACTGAATATGCCATCCGGGAAGAATCTGCGCGCTGATTTCGAGGACCGTTTTGTTGCCCGGTAGGAGCGGTTTTGCGAGCGTCACCGCGGAGATTCCGACCACGTTGGCGGACTTTAGGCCCGCGGCCCAAGCCACACCGGTCGCATCGGCGCTGAGCAGCGCGACCGTGAGGAGAATCAGCAGGACGGCGCGGTATCG
>JBJKQX010000108.1:0-2965 GCA_046704965.1 Binataceae bacterium (SeqCode) | reverse complement strand
AGCAGGTCCGACGGCGTTCCGACTCCCATCAGGTAACGCGGACGCCCGTCCGGCAGCATCGAGGCCGACAGCGCCGCCATCTCAAGCATCGCTTCCTTCGGCTCGCCCACCGAAAGTCCGCCCGCGGCAAACCCGTCGAAGCCGAGCGAGGTGATCTGACGCGCGCTGGTCGTGCGCAGGTCGGCGTACACGCTTCCCTGCACGATTCCGAACAGCGCCTGAGTGGTGCTGGTGCGCGCTGCGAGGCACCGCTCGGCCCATCGCGCGGTCATCTCAAGCGACTCTCGCGCCCGCTCGCGCTCCGCAGGATACGGAGTGCATTCGTCGAGCGCCATCATCACGTCCGAACCCAACTTCTGCTGGATTTCGACCGCGCTCTCGGGCGTCAGCGCAAGCGGAGAGCCGTCCAGATGCGAGCGGAAGCGAATCCCGTCCTCGTTAATCGAATTGATCTTCGCCAGACTCATCGCCTGGAATCCCCCCGAGTCGGTCAGCACCGCGCCCGGAAATCCCATGAAACGCGCGACGCCGCCCATCTCCGCGACCAGCTCCGCGCCAGGCCGAAGCGCCAGATGATACGCGTTGCCGAGCACCATCCTGTAGCCCATGCCCCAAAGCTCATCCGGCGCCATCGCCTTGACCGCCCCCTGCGTGCCGACAGGCATGAAAGCGGGCGTCGGAACTTCGCCGTGCGGAGTCACGAGGCGCCCGGTGCGCGCGTCGCCGTCGCGCGCGGATATCACAAGCTCGACGGGGCTTTTCACCTTCTCACTTTTTCGCTTTCCACTGGATCCATCAGAGGATGAGCATCGCATCGCCGTAGCTTAGGAAGCGGTAGCGATGGCGCGTCGCCTCGCGATAGGCCTCAAGGATGAACTCGCGCCCGGCAAGCGCCATCACCAGCGCCAGTACCGTACTGCGCGGCATATGGAAATTCGTCACCATCGCGTCCACCAGCTTGAAGCGAAATCCCGGGAAAATGAAGAGCCCCGTGAAACCTTCGACGTCGCCGGTCACCGCGTATGATTCGAGCGTGCGGACGCTACTCGTCCCGACCGCGATTATCCGCCCTCCCGTGCGCTTCGCATAATCGATCGCCTGGGCGGTCTCGCGCGGAATCGTGTACCACTCGGCTTCCATCGAATGGCCCTCGACCTGACCGGATCGGAGCGGAGCGAACGTGCCGGGACCGATATGGAGCGTGACGAACGCGCGGCGCACGCCAGCCCGCGCAAGATCGCCGAAAACTTCATCGGTGAAATGCAGCCCCGCGGTCGGAGCGGCGATCGCGCCTTCATGTGCGGCGTAACCCGTCTGGAAGTCGTCCGCATCGGCCGGAAGCACGTCGCGCCGAATATAATGAGGAAGCGCAAGCCTGCCCTGGCCTCGCAAAAGATTGTCGATCGGCGCGCCGTTGTCGCTTTCCACGATTGCGCGGCCCGCTCGCGCGTAGCCGGCGATTCGCAGCACGCCGCCGTCTTCGAGAAAAAGCCGCGCACCTTCCTTGAGCGCGCGATGCACCCGGACCATCGCGAGCCACGCGTCCGGCCGCTCGGTCATCGGCCGCACCATCAGAAGCTCAACCTGTCCGCCCGTTTCCTTGCGCGCGAAAAGACGGGCAGGAAGCACACGAGTGTCGTTCAGAATCAGCAGATCGCCTTCGCCGAGGTGGCGCGCGAGCTTGTAGAAGCGGGAATGCTCGAAGGTGTGACGCTTGCGGTCGGCGACCAGCAGGCGAGCCTGTGCGCGATCCGCGAGCGGTTCCTGCGCGATCAGCTCTTCGGGCAAATCGTAATCGAGTTCGTCAAGCCTCATCTGGGAACGAGAAACGAAAAGCGGAGAACGGAAGAACGATAGCGAAAAATCCGTTATTTCGTCATTTCGTTCCCGACAGCATAACATCCCGAAGGCCCCCGCGCGCCACACGGCGGCGCGATGCGCGCAGACTAAACGGAAGCGTCGTTGGCAGACGGATGGCGGCCGTATCGATCATAATTCGCCTTTGCTGCGCTTGACTGCGCGTACGAGCACGTCCGGCAGTCTCTTCCGAGCGGTGCGCAGCTCCTTCTGATGGCCGCCGATATCGTAGAACGTAGCGATCGCGCACTGCAGCACCTGCGGATTGTCGCTGTTCATCCATTTGTATGCCTGATTGAGTCCCGCAATCGGGTTACGCCCAAGCACGCGGAGAATCTTGTCCTTCTCGGCCGTGGCACCGGCGAGCCATCCCGGATTTACGTCACCCTCCGCTGCTTTCTGCTGCAGCGTGCTGATGGTTCGGTTGAGGCCGGGTAGGACTTCCGTGTCATAGTAGTTCGGAAAATCACGGCTGGCTTCGACGTACCTGGTCGACACCTCAATGGACACAGTACGTGATTGTTCGGAAAGTCGCGCATCGCCTCGAGGTATCTACCGTTCTCCGGCCGATAGATCTCGGGCCACTTCGGTGCTGCGGTGGGCGGAGTCCAAACGCCTCCTTGGCCACCCGCTCTGAGAACGATCAATTCGTCCATGCCGTCGCCGTTCAGGTCCCGAAGCATCGCCTTGAGGCCGCCTCTCCTTTTCCAGCCACGAATTTGCTGAATCACCAATCTGTCCGCGCCGCCGTGGCTGTAGATCCAGAGCGTGTAGAACCCACCTCCGCCGAAATCCAGCGCGACGACGAGATCGGTGCTGTTCCCGCCGACGTTCGCCCAAGCGAAGCCCACCACTTGGTTGGGCGTGATTGGGGCCAGTGCTTCTGCGGGTTGGGTAGCGTTTACGAATTTGGCGACGGTGGCCAGGTCAGCTCCGTGTAAGGTTGCCACATTAGCCTGACTCCAGGGCACCCTGCCGACGTAGAAGTCGCCGGCATGAGCGGACCCCGCTAACGCAAGCATCATGACAACGATCGCAAGCGCTATCTTCTTCATGATGCGCCCCCCTCTGGCGCGCGGGGTCCTGCCGATGCGCGCGATCCCTGACC
>JBJKQX010000107.1:0-9454 GCA_046704965.1 Binataceae bacterium (SeqCode) | reverse complement strand
TTTCCTTGAGTCATCCCAACATGCCGCCCGCCCACCCGTCAAATCCGATGACTCGGGCGCCTGTCTCGCTTATAACATTCAACTTCGTGGGCGCTCCGGATGTTCCCGTTCGCACGAGGTTCTTCATCAGCTGATACAAAACGAAAAGGCCGCCTGGCGGCGGCCTTCCGAACAAAGACTCGGCAGACGTCCAGCTTACGGCAACGTTCCGGCCTGAATCACGGTCGGCTCTTCACGCTTCGGTATTTTGGGCTCCGGTTTGCGCTTCATCGCGCGCTCGATTATCGGCGCGAGACGATCGGCCTTGTCGCGCGCGCGTTTTTCCTCGCGCTCCTTGAACTCGGGCAGCACCTCGCGACCGAACATTTCGAGCGATGAGCAGATGTCCTCGTGCTTGTTCCTGCCGGCCTGCGAAACAAACACCACCTGGTCTACGCCGACGTCCTCGAATTCGCGCAACCGGGCACGAATCTGCTCGGGCGTTCCGATACATGCGCCTTCGCCGCCCATCCCCGGCATCGTCATCGGATTGGTCTTGTAGTTCTGCCAGATATCGGTCTTTCCCGGTTCGTGACGACCGAAGAAATAGTGATGACCCAGCGCGTAGGAGAAAAACTTGAGCCCGTCTTCACCCATCGCACGCGCGCGTTCCTCGCTCGCGTCACACATGAAGCCGGTCACGATTGCGATATTGGGGTTGACCGCGTAGCCGATCGGTTCGCACTCGTTTTCGAGCGTCTTGTAGTAATCGTCAACCCACATCTTCGCCTCCTCGGGGCTGATGAAGGCAAAAGTGAGCGCGCCGATACCAAGTTTCGCCGCAGTATGGATAGTCTCGCGGCGCGAACACGCAACCCAAAGGGGCGGATGCGGTTTCTGAACCGGCTTGGGCACCACGTTGCGCACGGGCATGTTGAAATACTTGCCCTCGTGCCCGAGAAACGGCTCCTCGACCATCATCCGCGCCACCGCGCCCAGCGACTCAAGCCACATCTCGCGCTTTTCCTCGCGCGGAATCCCGAATCCGCCGAGTTCCAGTTCTGCCGACGACTCGCCGGTCCCGAACTCAACGCGTCCGTTGCTGACCAAATCAAGCGTCGCGATTCGCTCTGCCACGCGCGCCGGATGGTTATACGCGGGCGGCAGCAGAACTATCCCGTGTCCGAGCCGGATATTCTTCGTGCGCTGGCTTGCGGCGGCAAGAAATATCTCCGGCGCGGACGAATGCGCGTATTCTTCGAGGAAGTGATGCTCAACCTCCCACATGTGGTCGATTCCAAGCTTATCGGCCAGTTCGACCTGATCGAGCACGTCCTGAAAAAGCTTGAGCTCGTCGCCGGGCTTCCACGGCCGCGGCAACTGATGCTCGTAGAATGTGCCCACTTTCATTTCCGATTCATCTCCCTGCCGAATTGGATATCGACCCGAAACCGAGCGCGAAGCGTCCGGGCGCGTCGCTATCTGGAACCTCCGGATGGTTTCTCGACGAACAGCGTGCGCTCAACCATATCTATCACTTCGCGCTTTCGACGTTCGATTACCGCCGGTTCGAGCAGATCCTGGCTCCATAGCCGCCGCACCATCGCGGCCGTCGTGAAATATCCGAGCGTTATCGAGTTGAGGCTCAACAAAAAATGAAACGGATCGAGCTCCTTGCGGAACTCTCCCGCGCGCTGGCCGCGGAAAATGAAATTCACACCCATCGCGAACAGCGGCGGGATGCGCCGCTTGAAAAGTTGGCGTCCGACGCCGCGTCGCTCGCTCATCTCGCGCCACAGAATACGCATCGGGTCGGGACGGCTCGCGATGTAATCGATCGCGGCGGCGATCGCCGAGCGCGTGCGTTCCTGATAACTCTCGCGCCCGAGCAGAACCTGATTTGCCGAATCCTCAAGACCTTCGAGAATGCGATCCAGAACCGCAACGTAAAGCTGCTCCTTCGAATGAAAGTAATGGAGCAGCGACGGAGCCTTGATGCCGATGCGCCGCGCGATGTCACGCAGGCTGGTTCCGCTGTATCCGCTCTCGGCGAACAGCGACTGTGCAACCGCGAGCGCCCGGTCACGAGTGTCGGTCGGGCGATGCAAATCGACCACTTTCGAGCGGGCCGCGCTCGTGCGAGTTTTGCGCTTGGTAGTCAAGTGAATGTCCTCGAAGCCGCGATGCTATCTAACGTATGTTAGAGGGTCAACGGCGGTTGCGCGTCTGCAAATCGTCGCACCGGTCGAACCTCGCGCGCTCCGATTTTTCCCCGTTTCTAATTCTTTCACGCTCGTAGTAAGAATTGGCTCAAGCATCGTCTCAAGGGGAAGGGGAAAATTGCGATGGCCGCCGAGCTTCATCGAAAGTCAGCCTACGAACTCGTTGCGATGATACGCAGGGGTGAACTCAAGCCCAGCGAACTCATGCAGCATACGATCGCCCGAATCGAGGCGACCAATCCGAAGTTGAACGCCTTCGTCGCGCTCAGGTCCGAAGCCGCGATGGATGAAGCACGCGCCATGGACGAACGGATCGCGCGCAAGGAAGACACGGGTCCGCTCGCGGGATTGCCTTTGGGCGTCAAGGATCTCGAAGACGTCGGCGGACTGCCCACCACCTTCGGTTCCGTACCGTTCAAGAACAATGTGCCGAAAGCCGATTCCGTGCAGGTGGCAAGGCTCAAGGCCGCGGGCGCGATCGTTATCGGCAAGACCAATGCGCCCGAGTTCGGATACACCGGCTTCACCAAGAACCTGCTTTTCGGGGCAACGCGCAATCCCTGGAATCTCGAACGCACTCCCGGCGGGTCATCGGGCGGAAGCGCGGCGGCAATCGCGGGATGCGTCGTGCCGCTGGCAACCGGCTCGGACGGCGGCGGCTCGATACGGATTCCGTCGTGCTACACAGGGTGCTTCGGACTCAAACCTTCGTTCGGACGAATCCCGGTCGACCCGATGCTCGAGATGACCCACTGGGACGATACTGCCGTGCTGGGTCCGCTTACCCGAAGCGTGCGCGACGCCGCGATGTATCTGGACGCGGCGACGGGATACCATCCGGCGGACCCCGACTCCCTGCCGCATCCGGGAATCTCCTATCAGGCGGTTCTCGATCGCCTGCCGAAAAAACTCAGGATCGCGCTCCATCCGGACTTCGGCCATGTCGTGCAGCGCGAGGTAAGCCGCGAGGTCGAGAAAGCGGTCGGCGCTTTCAGCGACATGGGCTACGAAGTCGTGATGCTCGATGAAAAAGTACCGGAGACGGGACAGGCGTGGATGCGAATCGGCGCGTGCCAGTCGCTCGCGATGCTGCATGAGTATCTCGAGAATCATCGCGCTGATTTCGGTCGCGCGTTTGCCGCGGGCACGGAGTCGGCCGCCCATCTGAGCTGGCGTCATTACGGCGACGCTTACCGCCGCCGCCATGAATTCAACGAATGGGCGCGCAGCGTGTTCGAACGTTTCGATCTGCTGCTGACGCCCACGCTGCCCACCGAAGCGTTTTCGGCTGGCGGACCTCCGCCCAAAGAAATTGACGGCCAGCCGCTTCCCGACCTGATGGCGGCGTTGGTGTTCACCTACCCGTTCAACCTGAGCGGCCATCCAGCGGCCTCGGTGCGAGCGGGCTTCACCGACAGCGGACTTCCATGCGGGCTTCAGATCGTCGCCGAACGCCATCGCGACGACCTCGTTCTTCAGGCTGCCTACGCCTACGAACAGGCGCGGCCGTGGAACGAGAAATGGCCCGAGCCGTAACCGACTGAGGCTGTCAGAATCGGGCTCCGAACTCTTTGCTGACCGCGGCGAAGGCCTCGTCGGTGCGACCGCCCGTCGTGTTCAGTTTCCGCTTAACGTAACCTTGGCGTTTTTGGGAGCAGGCGCTGCCGCCGGTGAGGCGACCTTGAATGACCAGTCGTAAGTCTTGTTTCCCGCCGTGACTGAAACCTTGTACAGGCCGGGCTTGAGCGGCTTGCGCGGAATTATCACGGCCGCTCCGAGGAACCGCAGGAACCGCCCGATGAACCGGGTCAGCATCTTCTGGTTCCGTTCCTTCGAGGCGGTTGTTGCGGCCGTCGGCTTCGGGGCCGCCGCAGGAGAGGGATCGGGGTTTTTGTAGGTGTATCCGCTGACCAGGCAGGTTTCGATTTCGGTTCCGCCGAGTGTGAGCGAATGATTTGTGATTCTGGGCGGGCCGCCGTGACGTTTGGCTCCGAACTGAATCGTGATCGGCGCTCCGGTCGGCTTGACGTAACCGGGGCACAAGAGCAGCGGATCGTAAAAGTCCCTCGCGGAGTAGGATGTAATGTTCGTGGTGGAACGATCGGGAGGGAACTCAATTGGAGTGCGCAGCATGCCCCACGAGAGCGGGACGCCAAGACGCGTATTCCACATGAACGCCTGCGCTCCCTTGTACAATTTCTGGTGCACTTTAACCGGCAGACCATAATGAGGAACGAAAACGGCCACGCAACGCCCGTCACCGCAGAACTTGCCGCCGGCTACCTTGAATAGCTGCGGATTCAACAGAGTGACGACTTCGAACGGGATCGAAAATAACCGGTCGATCAATTCCTTTGCGGTGAAATTTGGATCATCGCTCGATAGCACGACTCCGTCCCAACCGGCGTCCGCACCCGCATTGGTATACCATCGAGTTCCGCTTTTTTCGTTGTGCCAGGCCTCGGCGCGAGGATAGATGGAAAGCTTCGCGTTTTCGAAAACCGCGTCGCCGCCGATAATCTTGTTCTCGACCAAGTAGCGGGCGTGAGCGGCTGCCGCTGCATCGCCGGCTTTGTCTTCGGTAACCGGCGGCAGCTTGGCCATCTCGCGATAATGGTTGAGCCGCGCGAGCGCGCCGCGGACAAAATCAGGAGACGTGATAGCGCCAGCTGGACGCGTAACGGCTGCGACCGCCTGCGGGCTTGCGACGGCGCCGATACCAGAGCACAGGACCGCCGCGGCCAGCGCAAGAACTCTCGCGCGATGGCGAGCCAATACGCCGTTCGCCATCCTTATCGGCCTCGAACTACTGCGCCTCGCATAGACCGCGCCTGCGCAGGTAGTCGATATCTTTATTGGTGAGTGGCGGTCCGCTTATCACTTGAGCGTGCTGTAGCGCCTGGGTGTGCGTGCCGGCCTCACCCTCGACCTGGCAGTGAACCTGCACGAAAATTTGGTGGTGAGGTCCGTATACCCAAACCGAGTACTCATATCCCGGAAATGCATGCTGTTCGATCAGGTCGTGCCCGAAAGCGTCCCGTTTCCGCCAGTGAGCGTTCTCGCATAGGTAGGCAGGATTGATCCGGCAGACGTCACCGCTTGCCGAGTAAACGGAATTCGGCGGGGGATGGAACGACAACTGGGGTGCGCAGGAAAATATCGCGAGGCCAAGCGACGCGCACAACGCCATCATGGCGCCCCTTTTAAGAGCCGAAAGTGTCATCGCGGATGACTCAAAGTTACCACGTCGTGCGCAGGTGCATCAAGGTATGCAGTGACAGACATTTTGCAGGCAAAGAAGCACGGACGGATCCGCGACCGATGCCCGTACATCTCACCGGGGCCGTGAAACGCGCGGCACGATGGAAAAGAGCTTCGCTACGTTGGAGCTGACAGGGCTTCACCAGCCGACCTACCGAACACAGGATGGGCGCGGAGGCTCCCGCGCATCCCGCTTACCGGTGCGAGAACCGTGAAAGCCTCATCCCCGCACGGTGAAGCTAGGTTGGCTGGGCGGCTAGTGTGGGAGCGTCAAATAAACCGCTTTGTCGAGACCGTGCACCAGCCCGATGCGCGTCAATTCTTCCCTGAACTTGCCCCGCGACAGCGGCTTGCACAGCACCGCTGATGCGCCAAGCTGGTAACACTCCGCAATGTCGCGATCGTAGAGCGAGCTGGTTATAACGACGACCGGCACCGTTGCGCACGAGGACTGCGAACGAACCGTCGTAAGGACGGAAAACCCACCGTTGTCCGGCAGCCTGAGGTCGACCAGAAACAGGTCCGGCCTGTCTTCATCCGTGAACTGGGCAATCAGATCGATCGCCTCATCGGCATTCTGCGCGTGCACAATTTCGATGTTTTCTCCCAGAACCTGGCGAATCACGGTAAGAGCAACGAAGGCATGATCGGGATTGTCCTCGACCAAGAGAATCCTGACCCCATCGTCTTCCAGAATCGTTTCGGTGTCCTTCATCGACGAACCATCTCCCTCGACATGCCGAGTGATTCAACAAGCCCCCAACGACCATCACCCGGCCAAATTGACGGGCCCCCTTTTGCCGGTTCCGCCCGCGCTAGAGAAGGACTTTGAATCCAATTGCCGTGCCATTAATGGGGACGCTATAGTCGCCGCCTATTGGACATAACCTTGGTGGTGGGACAAGCTCCAATTTCCGTCTGTTAGCGTCAACCGCCTGATCGTATCGTATGTGTGCCGACGAATAACAGGTTTGCTGAGTGAATCGGTTTCCCGAGATCACTATAAATGATCGCGCTGAGACGCTTTCAAAGTAGCGTCACAGAAACAAGACGTTGCCCGTGTGCCAACATGACACATAGATTGCACGCCATCGTCTCAGTTACGTACAAGGAATCTTAATCGGCTGTGACGAATCCGCTAAATCTCCCTTTGATTCGTCGATACACTTCGCTGGTCCAACAAGACCTGAAGGAGACTTATTCGCGCGATATTCAGAAATGGCTGGTCGTCGCACCGATAATTGGCGTGCTGGCAGGCTTGGTGGCCTCCGGCTTTATTTATCTGGTCCTTAATCTGTTATGGGCGCATATTCTGCCCTTTTATTTCGCGCATCAGTGGGCAATCGTCCCGGGGCTATTCGTCGGTTTTCTGCTCGCGGGACTGATAATGCAGTATCGAACGCCCGACCCAAATGAGCATTCGACCGAAGAAGTAATTCGCTCCTACCATCAGCATCAGGGCGACATTGACATGCGCCCGTTCGGATGGAAGCTGCTCGCGTCGGTCGCCACGATCGCCTCGGGCGGAAGCTGCGCGCTCGAAGGACCGGGGATCTATGCCGGAGGCGGAATTGGCTCGTGGCTTTGGCTCAAGCTTAAACGACGCTTCAAACTGGAGCCGCGCGACCGCCGCATCATGCTGATCAGCGGAGCCGCGGCAGGATTGGCCGCGGTTTTCCATGCTCCGCTGACCGGACTGGTCTTCACCATCGAGATGCCCTACAAGGACGACCTCGCGCACGAGGCGCTGCTGCCCTCGCTGATTTCGTCAGTCGTCGCGTACGCCACGTTGGTTGCGATGATGGGTTCGGAGCCCCTGTTCGGTTTCGGCGGTACCACCAGCTTTCGACCGAGCGACCTGTTCTGGTCGGCGATCCTCGGCGGGCTGATAGGCACCGTCATCATGCTCTTCGCAATCACTTTCCATCGGGTACGCAGCCTGTTCGTAGGAAGCAATGTGCCGCATACCTGGAAACTCGTCATCGGCGGAATCGGCACGGGTCTTTGCGGCCTCCTGTTCGTAGGTCTGTACCACGGGAGCCTGATACCGATCGGGCCGAACTACGAAGCGGTGCGCGAGGTCCTGTCGAAGCCCCATCCCACCGGGATGCTCGTGGTTTTTTCGCTGTTCAAGATGGCCGCGACCATCTTCTCGCTCGGTTCGGGCGGTGTGAGCGCGATGTTCGTCCCGCTCATCCTGATTGGTGGATGTATCGGAAACGCCTTCGGCCAATCGGTTGTGAGCGCATCCACGGTCGACCTTTACGCTGCAGCCGGGATGGCGGCGGCACTGGCCTCGGGCTACAAAACTCCGCTTACCGCGGTGGTGTTCGTGGCGGAGACCACCGGAGGACACGCCTATATCATCCCCGGCCTGATAGCGGCGGCGATCGCCTACGCGGTCTCGGGCGAGGCGTCGGTGTCGGGTGAGCAACAATGGCACGAGGTCACCAAGGTTGCCGAGCTCACCGGCATGACAGTCGACGCCGTGATGCAGCAGCGGGTCGTCACGGTTCCCGCCGAAACCACGCTGGGCGATTTTGCCCGCAGCATTGCGGCTGCGCATCGGCACATGATTTTCCCGGTCCTCGAAGAAAAGAAGCCGGTCGGGGTGATTTCGGCGGTCGCGCTTTCGCAGGCAGCCGCCGACCGGTGGGATACGACGACGGTGGACGAAGTCGCCAGTCGCGACTTCGAATCGGTCGCCGCCGATTGCGACCTGTCGGAGGCGCTGCGCCTTCTGGTTCGCAAGTCCCGCGGTCAGATGCTGCTGGTCACCTCGGAGGACGGATCGCTGCAGGGAATCGTTACCAAGACGGATATCCTGCGCGGAATCGCCGACAGCAGCGAGAAAATCGCAGGCCACGGTGACGCAAAAGGCGAAGGTTTCATTCAGTCGCCGGGGCAAAATCCCAAGCGTTGACGATCACGGACTGAGATCCCTCCTTGGACCGGCTACGATCGCGCGCGCAACAGGCTGCTCGAGAGGCGCGTCAAGCGAAGCGAGGCATCACGCGCTCCGCAAACAGCCGCATCGAGGCGAGAATATTTTCATGTCCGGCCAGTCCGCCGGCCTCGAACCAGCACACCAGGCGCGAGAATCCGAACCGTTCACGAAGCTCGGCGATCCGGTCCACGCAGTACTCGGGATCGCCGAAAACAGCCATCATTTCGTCCACGGTCTCATAGCGCATCGTGAGTAGACGCGAGCGCACGCGCTCGAATTCCTCGCGATGGGCGAGGGCGAGGCTTTCGGGCTCGATAATCTCGCTGACCGCGTTGAAGTAATTGCGAAGGCTCGGCTCTATCGTGGCGCGCACCGAGGCACGGTCGCGTCCGACGAAAACCATCAATGCCGCCGCGAGCCAATCAGGAGGTTCGGCGCGTCCGGCCTGTTCGAGCGCACGGCGGTAAATCGCCAGTCTCTCACCCAGAACCGGGATGGGATTCACGGGACCTCCCGCGAAGATCGGATAGCCGTTCTCTGCCGCAAAGGTAAACGTCTCGGGACTGTTCGCGGCGAGCCGTATCGGCGGAAACGGCTGTTGCAAGGGCTTGGGAACCACCTCGATATCCTCGGCATTGAAGTGCTCGCCGTGGAAGGTCATCCGTTGCTCGGTCCATGCGCGCTTGATGAAATCGAGTTCCTCCGCAAACAGCGTTCGGCTCGTTCCCACATCGACATTGTAGCCGCGGTAGTTGAGCGGGAAGGCGCCACGCCCTACACCAAAATCCAGTCGTCCGCCCGAAAGCACGTCGAGCGTCGCAGCTTCCTCGGCCAGGCGCATCGGATGATGCAGCGGCAGCAGGTTGACGGCGAGACCGAGCCGGATGCGTTCCGTGCGAAGGGCGATTCCCGAGAGCAGCATCAGCGGGGTCGGCATGACCGAAAATCTGGGCGCGAAATGCACTTCGGCCAGCCACACCGTGTTGAAGCCGAGACGGTCCGCTTCGGCCGCCTCCGCGACCAGTTCACGATAGCGGTCCGCGAC
>JBJKQX010000106.1:0-7460 GCA_046704965.1 Binataceae bacterium (SeqCode) | reverse complement strand
GTTCAGGCGCATCGGCAAACGCACGGTAATTCATTGCGGTGGTGATACCACGCGTGCGTCGGCTTCGACCACGGCAAGCCAAACCCCCGCGTTTTCAACTCATTCATTTCTGTGGTGTACATTTGATTATCGCTACAGTAGCCAATCGACGTCCGTCTAGACTTTAGAAACATTCGGTAGACAGACTAGCCCACTAATTTCCGTGCGACGCGTGACTCCTTCTCGCGCAGAGGCTTTGGAGCATACTCCGTCGTCTGCACGCCTCGCTCTGTTGCGTCGACATGGGAAAGCGTGTCGCCCTGGCGAGCAGTGGGACCTAGGCAAATCGCGGCGGGATGGATTGGGGGGATTCTCGCGATTAGCGCCTGAGATGGCGCGAAACGCTGCTTGATTTCATTCTGCTCGACGCTCGAAATGGCTGCCACGATGCCGACCAAAGCCGCGATGGAGCTGGAAACTACTCGAAGGTGTCCTTGACTTTAGGTGTAACTCCTAATGGTGTCCGAATCGTTGTCGTGGGGTCTGCGAACTGAAACGAGTTAGTGCTGTAACTCGTCACCGGGCTCGTCGCCCTATTGCGTTACGCAATCGTTAGATGCTGACCCGCCGCAAACGGAGCGCATTAGTAATCACCGATACCGAGCTCATCGATGGCGGCACTGGCGATGATCGGGCTCAGTAGAATTCCGAACCACGGATAGAGCACGCCGGCTGCTATCGGCACGCCGACGGCGTTGTAGGCGAAGGCCCAGAACAGGTTCTGCCGTATATTGCGCATCGTTGCGTGGCTCAAGAGCCTCGCCTTGGCGATCCCCCTCAGGTCACCCTTGACCAGCGTGATGCCCGCGCTCTGCATCGCAACGTCAGTTCCCGTCCCCATCGCAATTCCGACCTGCGCCTGCGCGAGTGCCGGCGCGTCGTTGACTCCGTCGCCCGCCATGGCCACGGTCCGGCCCTGCGCCTGAAGCCGCTTCACTTCACCGGCCTTGTCCTGCGGCAGCACTTCCGCTCGGACTTCATCGAGCCCGAGTTTGCGCGCAACCGCTTCAGCCGTAGTTTTGCTGTCACCCGTGAGCATCACGATTCGCACGCCGTTGGTCTTCAGCAGCTGCACCGCTTCGGCGCTGGAAGCTTTGATCGGGTCGGCAACGCCGATGACACCGGCTGGTTTGCGATCGACGGCCACAAGCATCGCGGTTTCACCCTCGGATCTGAGTTGCTCTGCCTTGTCCGCAAGCTCACCGGCTTCGATTTGCAGATCCTCGAACAGGCGGAGATTACCCAGCGCAATCTCGTGGCCATCGACGTTCCCGGTCACGCCCTTGCCCGAGATCGACTTGAAGTCCCGGGTTTCCGCCAGTTTGAGCCCGCGATGCTCCGCGCCCGCGACGATAGCTGAAGCCAGCGGATGCTCGCTGCCCCGCTCAAGAGTGGCCCCCATCCGAACCAGCGCGCCTTCTTCCCACGGTGCCATAGCCACGACCGATGCGAGCCGCGGCTTGCCTTCGGTCAACGTGCCGGTCTTGTCCGCGACCAGCGTATCGACCTTTTCCATGATTTCGAGCGCTTCGGCATTCTTGATAAGTACACCTTCGGTGGCGCCGCGACCGGTTCCGACCATTATTGCCATCGGGGTTGCCAGGCCCAGAGCGCACGGACATGCGACGATCACTACCGATACGCCAACAACGATTGCCTCGCCCAGACCTGGTCCGACAAAGAACCAGACCACGAATGTCACCACCGCGCTCACCAAAACTGCTGGGACGAACCACGCAGAAACTATGTCGGCAAGGCGCTGGATAGGCGCGCGGCTGCGCTGGGCCTCGCTCACCATCTGGACAATCTGAGCGAGCAGCGAGTCGGTACCGACCTTGCGCGCCTCCATCGTGAAGCCGCCGGCTCCATTCACGGTAGCGCCGATAACCTTGTCGTCGGCCTTCTTCTCGACCGGGATCGACTCGCCCGTGATCATGGATTCATCGACACTGCTGGTGCCCTCAAGCACGACGCCGTCAACCGGCACCTTTTCTCCGGGCCTCACGCGCAGCTTGTTGCCGGGCCTGACTTCGTCCAGTGGGACATCCCGGTCCGAACCATCGGGCATTATGAGACGGGCGGTGCGCGGCGCGAGATTGAGCAACGCTCGAATCGCACCGCTGGTCTGACTGCGTGCACGAAGCTCCAGCACCTGGCCGAGGAGGACCAGCACCGTGATCACGGCTGCGGCCTCGAAGTAGACCGGTACCAATCCATTCGCCATACGTTCCGAAGCCGGAAAGATCCCGGGAGCAACGAAGGCGATGAAACTGTAAATGTAAGCGACGCCGATACCGATCGAAACCAGTGTGAACATGTTCAAATGGAGGTTTCGAATCGAATGGTAGCCGCGCGCAAAGAACGGCCACCCCGCCCATAGCACCACCGGCGTAGTAAGGATGAGTTCGATGAGATATCCAACGTAGACAGGGATTATCGGTGCCCACAGATGCTCCGGTGTCATGTCGAGCACGACCACCGGAATACTAAGCACAACACCGACCCAGAACCTCCGCGTCATGGAGCGAAGTTCGGCGTTCTCCTGCTCTGCCACAGGGGTTCGCGGCTCCAGCGCCATCCCGCAGATAGGACAGCTTCCGGGGGCGTTGCGTACGATCTCCGGATGCATCGGGCAGGTGTACTCCGCACCTGCCGGTGACTTCTTTTCTTCTGCTTTCTGCTCCTGGCCTTGAGGCTTCGACGGGATCGTGTATCTGCACGGGTCCTGATTGAACTTATCGAGACATCTCTGGCTGCAGAAGTAGTAACGATGACCGCTGCGTTCGGCGGATCGTGTGTCCTCCTTCACCTGCACTTTCATTCCGCAGACGGGATCGATGACGGGGTGCGTGGCGGCCTGAACCTCAAGGACCTCAGAGTCTGCCATCTCGAACCTCCCTCGTGAGCCGATGACTCGGCTTAGCGAGCGAACTTGGCGAACAGATCCAAGACTCTCAGTTTACATCTCCTCACCTATCTTGGAACTGTCGCCGCGAACAACCTCGGATGCGCAGCGGCGGAGATGGTTGTGAAACGATTCGCGCGAAGTCCGACTTACCCGGGCAGCGGAATTGGGCTGGTGAGAGCGGTCTCCGCCTGGGTGCAACGTCCGTTTGCCTGACTACGGAGTCAATGCCAAGCTGGTTTCGCGCCGAAATGATTAAAGCCTTTCAGCTTCACTTCTATGCTGCTGTGGAAGCGTACAGCGACTTGATTCGCGCGGCGCTGCATCGTAAACCGGCACCTTTGGATTTAGACCATCTTCGGATAGAAGACGGCGAAGCAGCACATTTCGCGGGTTGTCTGGTCCCCGTTGCGAATTGGCCGGAATGAGCGTGCAGGAGAAGCGCAATTGATTGAAAAGCGGCGGCAGGTAAGCCGGCGGCGATTCGTGCAGGGACTTGCGGCGGGCGGGCTGATTCTGGGGCTCGACCTTGCAAGTTGGCCGGCGTTGGCGCTCACCAACTTCAGCGTCCCGGTCCTTTCGGGTACGCACTTCGATCTGACACTTCATCAAATGCCGGTCAATTTTACCGGCCGCAGACGCATAGCCACCGCCGTCAACGGGATGGTTCCCGGACCGTTGCTGCGCTGGCGCGAAGGCGACAGCCTGACGATCTCGGTCACGAACCGGCTGAAGGTTTCGAGCTCGGTTCACTGGCACGGACTCAGAATACCGGCCGACATGGACGGAGTGCCGGGCTTAAGCTACGCGGGAATCGCCCCGGGTGAGACTTTCGTCTACCGATTTCCGGTGAAGCAAAATGGAACTTACTGGTATCACAGCCATACGGGGTTTCAGGAGCAGACCGGTCTCTATGGGCCAATAGTCATAGACCCTCCCGAGAAGTACCGGATTATTAATCCAATTAAGTACGACCGGGAATATGTAATCATGCTCTCGGACTGGACTGACGAGAATCCAAAAACACTGTTCAGCAATCTCAAGGAAGAGAGCGACTACTACAACTACCATCAGCGAACCCTAGGAACTTTCATCTCGGATGTACGCAAGGACGGTCTGGCCGCGACGATCTCTAATCGTCTGACGTGGGGATGGGGCAATATGAGTCCCAATGACATCTCCGACGTAAGCGGAGCAACCTATACTTATTTGCTCAATGGACATCCGCCTGCGGCAAACTGGACCGCATTGTTTCGCCCCGGCGAGCGCGTTCGCCTGCGTTTCATCAACGGCTCCGCGATGACCTACTACGACGTCCGAATACCCGGTCTGACGATGACGGTGGTGCAGGCGGACGGCAACGACGTCGAGCCGGTCGCGGTGGACGAATTCCGAATCGCGGTAGCCGAGACCTACGACGTGATCGTGCAGCCGATGAGTGAATCAGCCTATACGATCTTCGCCCAGTCCGAGGACCGTACCGGCTATGCGCGCGCAACCCTCGCTCCGCGCGCCGGTATGACCGCCGCCATCCCGCCGATGGATCCGCGCCCCGAGCTCACCATGGTGGATATGGGCATGGGAAAAATGGCTGGCGGCAAGATGGGCCACGCTTCCGGCATGGAGATGTCCGGTAATCACCACGGCGACATGAGCAGTGGTCAAGCGCGCTCAGGGCCTGGTATAGAGGTCGGCCGGACAACCGAGATCAAAATGCCCGGCGAGATTCCGCCGGCTCTCGCCGCTCAATTCGCCTTGCGCGAACGGATGACGGACGCCCGTGCGCCAGGGCAGCCTAATCCGCAAACTGTGCCCGAGTTTCCAGGACCCGACATGGGTAACCTGCCGGCTCCGATCGTCGACGCGCCGGCACCGCTGCATCTCGGCCCGGAGGTCGCCAATCTCGTGATGCATCCGACCAATCGCCTGTCGACTCCCGGGCCTGGGCTCGACCACAATGGGCGGCGCGTGCTCACCTATGCCGATCTTCGCGCGGTCTATCGCGGCGACGATCCGCGTCCGCCGGATCGGGAGATCGAAATTCATCTGACCGGTAACATGGAACGCTTCATCTGGGGCTTCAACGGTAATAAGTTCTCGGACGCCAATCCTATCCGTCTGAAGCTCGGGGAACGGGTGCGCATCACCCTTATAAACGACACCATGATGTCGCATCCGATTCATCTGCACGGATTGTGGAGCGAGCTGGAAAACGACCACGGCGGGTTTCGACCCTACAAGCACACGATCAACGTTAAGCCCGCCGAGCGTTTGAGTTACCTGGTCAGCGCCGATACGCGGGGCAAGTGGGCCTATCATTGCCACCTGCTCTACCACATGGCGGCCGGCATGTTTCGTGTGGTGCTCGTATCGTGAGTGGCGCACGGATACTCCGCTTGGTCGCACGCGGGCTGCTCGCAATGGTTTTGATGATCGCGTTGACGATAGGCACCGGCGCCGTTGCCTACGCGCAGCCGTCAAACACCCAAGTGTCAAACGACAGCCAATTTCAACCGCCGCCCATCGAAGACAACAGGATCTTTTATCATCTGCTGTTCAACCAACTCGAAGGACGTTTCAACGGACCGGATAGCGAGTTTCGCTGGGACGGCGAGGGCTGGGTTGGCACCGACATGAACAAGCTCTGGTTCAAGACGGAAGGTGTTGTCGAGCACGGCAAGATGAGCGACGGAGATCAGGAAGTGCTGTATGATCGCCCGATACCCTATCTGAGATTTTTCGATTTCCAGGCGGGCGTGCGCTACGATCTTGATTCCAATCCCGGGCGGACCTGGGGAGCGATCGGAATAGAGGGGCTGGCGCCCTATTTCTTCGAGTTCGCGCCAACCTTCTATTTCAGCAATCGAGGCTACTTCGCAGGACGGATCGAGGGTTCATACGACATTCTGATCACCAACCGTGTGATCGCTCAGCCCCAGTTCGAACTGAATTTCTACAGCAAGAGCGACCCGAGCCGCGGAGTAGGCTCCGGCCTGTCCGAACTCGATACGGGTCTTCGCATCCGTTACGAGGTCACCCGCAAGTTCGCGCCCTATATCGGGTTTGCCTACACCGGAGACTTCGGTCAGACGGCCAACTTCACCCGCACGGAAGGTGGCAATCCTGAGGATCCGCGTTTAGTCATCGGTGTGCGTCTCTGGTACTGATGCGCAGCCTGGGCGTCCGCAAGTCCTCTGCCCCCGTTACCCTATAGACCAGAAATAGACCCTCGGGCGCGTGCGGTTTGGTCTCTAGGAAGATCGGCGTAAAGCTTAAGCCGCCTCCGGCCCTTTCGGGCGGAGGCTTTGGCGCATCCAACCGTCGTCAGCAAACATCGCTCTGCTTCGACGGCATGGGAAGGCATTTCGCCCGGCATGCAGTGGGACCTAGGTAAATCGCGCGCGGACGCGCCGATTTCTCAGGTTCCCCAAAACGTGCGGAAATTTGCTGACTGGATGGTGGAGCAGGCGTCCGATGCGAGGTGCTCTCTGTTAACCGATTGACACTATACGGCGGTTGACAAAGCGATGGTTGACGGCAGCCGGTTGACGACGAGGCGCGAATCAAACGAGGTTGTTTGTCAGGCGTTTCAGGCAACTTCGGAGTTCGGATCACGACACCCGATTGAGCAAAACCGCACGATCCAGGCGGGTCTCGCGTCTCTGCGCCACGCCCCTATCTCGACGCAGCGCAGAAGTCGAGGCGTCGGCTTTGGAACTTCGACTCCGAACTTGGACAAAACTTCGCCTGATCGAGTTGGTCGAGATCGATGAAAGTCTTGATCGTTGTCGCCTGGCGACGGGGTGAACCCGACCTTCCTCATGCGCGCTCACATCGCCGGAGTATGATCCAGTTGCTGGACAATCGCCTGAGAGTAGTAGCCCAAAGAGCCTCATCTCCGCGAGCGTGGCATCATGCTGCAATATCCGTGGATGTCGCGCGACGACGCGCGACTCGCTCTCGCCACCAACTATAGATCGGTGGCAATAGCAGGAAAATTACTGCGGCTGTCGTGAACATCCCGCCAACCACAGGCGCCGCTATCCGCCGCATCAGCGATGAGCCGCTGCCTTCACCCCAGAAAATCGGCAGCAACCCCAACGTCAAAAGCGCAAGAACCATCAGGCCGGGCCTCATCCTGTCAACCGCCGCCTTTGTCACGTTGAAACCGATTTCTTCGCCGACCAGCTTCGAGCCCTTGGCGTCCGCGGCGTCGGCAAGTCCGTTGATGATATAAATCAGCATTACAACGCCACCTTCGACCGCGAATCCCACCAGCACAAGCATCCCCATCCATGACGCGATGCTCATATCATAGCCGAGCAAATACATCGCCCAGATTCCGCCGGTTGCCGCAAACGGCACACATAGCATCACGATTAGCGACTCCGCGACAGATCCGAAGTTTATGTAAAGAATGATGAACGTCAGGAGAACCGACAAAGGGGTAATGTAGAGAAGCATCTTTATCGCGTCTTGAAGATAAATATACTCACCACTCCAGACCATCGAAAAG
>JBJKQX010000105.1:0-2575 GCA_046704965.1 Binataceae bacterium (SeqCode) | reverse complement strand
ACCGGGAAGCCGTAGGCGCGGGCCGCGAGGAAAAGACCCGCTACCGAGTAGAGCGGAGGGACGGAGAACGATACGGATATGCGATCCAGCGGTATGTCGCGAAACAGTTCGAGATAGTCCTGCTTGTGACACACCGACACGCCCTGGGTACCGATCGCGTTAGCGGCGAGCGGATGGTCGGGGTCCATGATCGCTTGCGTCGGGCTGTCACCGATCAGATCGAGCCCCGTCTGCCCATTGTCGATAAGGTAGCGGAACTGCCGGTTAGATCGAGCCGGGTCGCCCTCGCCGGACAGTTCGCGCTGAATCCAGCCGCCGACCGGCTTCGCGCGGGCGTTGCGTCCACGAGTGAACGGAAACGCCCCCGGAGCTTCGGCCTGATGATTCGAGCCATCGACGTCCTCGGGGCCATAGAAATCCTTGATTCTTATTCCCGACCGCGTAAACCTGCTGCCGTCCTCGTCTTTCATTACCGGTTCCTTCTCAACATGATCAGCTTTAGCGGCGTTTTGCTTTATATACTCGCCAGACGAACTCATTTGGCAAGTCCAACCCATCAAAGAATTTGAAGCCTTTCGAATGGCGTTTTCGACCAATGAACGGGTCTGTCAACGCACACACCCGCCTACTCATTCAAGAAATTCAACGAGACGTTCGAACCATACGAGCTTGTCCTTGAAACCGGGGAAACTTGCGTTGAGACCGCTCGGGTTGGGAAGAACGAAAATCCTGGCACCGAAGAGCGTCTCGGGTTTTGGGCCGGGTCCAGCGCTGGCACCCCTGCCGAAAAAGCTTCGATAGATGGTGACGCCTACAAATGCCACTATTTTGGGTCTGAGACGTCTGACTTTGCGAGCTACCTCTCGCTTGCCGCGCTCGATTTCATCCGAGCTGAGTTCCGAAGCCGAGCGCGTGGCCCGAGCGCATAGATTCGTCAGCGCGAGACCGAATTCCGCCAGTCTTAGGTCATCTTCGAAGCCAAGCGGGACCGGCAATATTCCGGACGCATGCATCAGGCGCCAGAACGGATTGCCGGGACTGGCAAAGTGATGGCCCAACTGCTCGGACCTGAGGCTCGGATTTATACCGACAAACAGGATCCTCGGATTAGGCGTCAACACGTCACGAAGCGGCGCCATAGTTCGGACAATACCCCAACCGGAACAAGCAGTAGTAGCGTCGTATCGCAGGCGGCTGCACTGTGAGCGCGAAAGGTCGGCACCCTTCAGTGCGACGCCGACAGCACAGTCCGCACGAGCGCCTGAGCTTCATCCTGGATGAGGCGAAGATGCTCCGCGCCGCGGAAGCTTTCGGCGTAAAGCTTGTATACGTCCTCGGTGCCCGACGGCCGCACCGCGAACCATCCGTTTTCGGTGACCACTTTCAGTCCGCCGAGCGGCTCGTCGTTCCCCGGTGCGCTCGTGAGCTTGGCCTCGATTTTTTCGCCCGCGAGAGTCTGCGCTTGGATCTGCTGCGGCGAAAGCGCTTTCAGAATTTTCTTCTCCTCGGCGGTCGCCGGTGCGTCAATTCGTTCGTACACCGATTCCCCGAGTTCGCTGGTTATTTCCCGGTAAAGCTCGCCCGGGTCTCGTCCCGTTTCGCTTCTGATCTCCGCTGCAAGAAGGCCCAGAATGAGGCCGTCCTTGTCTGTCGTCCACACCGACCCGTCCCTGCGCAGGAACGACGCACCTGCGCTTTCCTCGCCCGCAAATCCCAGCGACCCATCGATCACCCCGTCAACGAACGATTTGAAGCCGACCGGAACCTCGACAAGTTTGCGCCTGAGCCGCGACGCCACGCGGTCGATGATGCTGCTGCTGACGACGGTCTTGCCGACGCGAGCGTCCTTGCTCCATCCGGAGCGGTTTGCGAACAGATAGGAAATGGCTACCGCCAGATAGTGATTCGGATTCATCAAACCCACGCTGCGGGTGACTATTCCGTGGCGGTCGTGATCGGTATCATTCGCGAACGCTATATCGTAACGGTCGCGAAGCGATATAAGCCGCGCCATCGCATAGGGCGACGAGCAGTCCATCCGGATTTTTCCGTCCCAGTCCACGGCCATGAAGCGAAACGTCGGATCGACGGTGTCATTCACGACGTCCAAATCGAGACCGTAGCGCTCGGCGATGGCGCCCCAGTAACGCACCCCGGCTCCGCCAAGCGGATCCGCGCCGATCTTCAGACGCGCACGGCGAATGGCCTCCATGTCGATTACGGACTCCAGGTCACCGACGTAGGCCGAGATGTAATCGTGGCGATGAGTCGTCGTCGCGCGAAGCGCGCGCTCGAACGGTATGCGTTCGACGCCGCGCAGTCCGTCACCAATGATCTCGTTCGCCTTCTGCTCGATCCATCCAGTGATTTGCGTTTCGGCCGGACCGCCGTTGGGCGGATTGTATTTGAAGCCACCATCCGCGGGAGGATTGTGCGAGGGCGTTATGACGATTCCGTCGGCCAGCCCGCTGGTCCGGTCGCGGTTGTAACCGAGTATCGCGTGCGACACGACAGGAGTGGGCGTGTAGCGACGGTCGCGGTCGATCATCACTAGGACGCACTTGGCCGCCAGAAC
>JBJKQX010000104.1:0-17231 GCA_046704965.1 Binataceae bacterium (SeqCode) | reverse complement strand
TGCCACCTTTGCCTTGTAATTCATTTGTTCAGGAAATCCAGCACGACGCGCTCGAACTCTGCCCGCTTCTCAATCTCGGGACGATGGCCGGCGCCCTCTATCGCCGCAACGCGCGAGCCTTTGAGCGCGAACGCGTAAGCGTCGATACATCCGCTCGGCACGACCTCGTCATTCGTCCCCCGAACAAGCAGCGTGGGCGTGGTAACGCCGCGCAGCAGATACGGAAGACTCGGGTTGTGCATGTACGGTTCCCATCCGATACGCGCGGTCTCGGCGCGGGCGTCCTCGAACGCCTCGAACTGCTCCGGCGTCATCTCGCCGCCGTAGATTTTCCCGAACTCCGGAGTGTTGACCGGATCGGCCACGGTGGCGCGCAGATGGGAACGGATCGTGATCGGGAAAACGTCCATGATCTCGCCGTCCGCGGGTTTGATACCCATCGGCGCAACCAGCACCATCCGAGAAAAGATCGTCGGGTCGGCGGCGATCATTTCCGCGGCGATATAACCGCCCGCTGAAAACCCGAGCACGTCGATCGGGGCAAGCCCCATCTCGCGCACGACCTGGGAGTAAAATCCCGCAAGGTCGCGATAGGAGCGAACCCAATCCAGTCTCGGGCTCTTCCCGAAACCGGGCTGAAGAGGAATGAGCAAAGTGCGCTCACGCGCGAAAGTCTCGTTCCATCCCATCCAACCCGGGTAGCCGAGTTCGTCATGAAAAACGAGCACAGGCTTGCCGGAGCCGGCCTTGATGACGAACAGCCTAGCGCCGACGATTTCCAAGCATTCTTCAGTGGGAGAACTCACAAACTTCCATCCTTACCGCATCAAAAAGAGTACGCGGCCACCGTTAGCACAAACCCGTAAGGGCACCAAATTACGCGAGGGATGACTATCGCGAACGATCCCCGACGCGCAACGCAAGAGCGCTTTGGTCGCGAGTCATCGCGCGTGGCGTCGTGGCCGCGGTCCGGAATCCCTCGATTTCCGGTCCGGGCTTCGCGCGGGTCGCACGCGAGCGTTTGTACAACGACAAGCAGTGTCTCAGCGCGGGCGGGCGGGCCCGCCCGCGCAAGGCACTGGATTCAGGCTGAACGCCTGAATTGGGCGGTTCTTCCTCCGGCAAGCATAGCGGCGGGATCCATGCGCCCGAAGAAATTGAGCAACGCACCCACCAAGCCGGTCCATCCGGTCTGATGACTCGCTCCGATTCCGGCGCCGTTGTCGCCATGGAAATATTCGTAGAACAGGACGTAGTCGCGCCAGTACGGGTCGGACTGAAACTTCTCCGCGCCTCCATAGACGGGCCGGCGGCCATGCTCGTCGCGAAGAAAGATTTTCGCGAGCCTCTCGGAAATCTCGTTTGCGACCTCGTACAGATTCATCATCCGGCCCGAACCAGTCGGGCATTCGATTTTGAAGTTGTCGCCGTAGTACGAGAAAAAAGACACGAGGGCGCGAATGATAAGAGCGTTCACCGGCATCCACACCGGACCGCGCCAGTTGGAGTTCCCGCCAAACATCCCGGTATTCGATTCCGCAGGCAGGTACTCGACTCGATGTTCCCGGCCGCCAACGTTGATCACGTAAGGATGATCCCGATGGTATTTCGAGAGCGAACGAATTCCGTAAGGACTGAGGAACTCGTTTTCATCGAGCATCCGGGTCAGGACCCGGCGCAGGCGCTCGGGATTGAGCAAAGCGACGATGCCGCGACCAGCCACACCGAAATGCCCCGGGCCGGTTGGATGGATCGCCTTCAGGACCTCGGGCATCTGTTTGAATCGGTCTATATAGTGTCCCGCGTTGGCGAGTTCGCGCTGCCATGGTTCCACCGTCGTAGTGGCGCACAGCGGCAGCAGGCCGACGATGGAACGCACCTTGAGCCGACTCGAGCTTCCGTCGGGCAGGCGCAGGAGATCATAGTAAAAGCCGTCCTCTTCGTCCCACATCCCGTCCGGTCCCGGCCGGTTCATCGCCGTCGCGATCCACAGAAGGTGGTCAACAAATTTGCCAACGAAGTCGCCGTATGCCGGATCGTAGGCGGCAAGCTCGAGCGCCATCTCCGCCATATTCTGGCAGTACAGACACATCCAGGCTGTGCCGTCGGCCTGCTCAAGGTTGCCTCCGGTCGGCAACGGGGAACTGCGGTCGAAGACGCTGATGTTATCGAGCCCCAGGAAGCCGCCCTCGAAGATGTTCTTGCCGAAGCGATCCTTGCGGTTCACCCACCATGTGAAGTTGGCCGTAAGCTTGGAGAAAGCCGACTTGAGGAACTCGATATCGCCGGTGCCGCGGAGCGCCTGCTCCATGCGATAGAGAAAGAGGGTTGCCCATGCGTGCACTGGAGGATTTACGTCGCTGAAGTTCCACTCGTAGGCGGGAACCTGCCCGTTCGGATGCATGTAATGGCCGCTCAGCACGAGTTCGATCTGATGCTTGGCGAATTCCAAATCCACGAACGACAGCGCAAGCGCGTGAAAGGCGGTATCCCAGGCGGCGTACCACGGATACTCCCACTTGTCGGGCATCGAGAGGATGTCGTCGTTGACCATGTGAAACCAGTCGCGGTTGCGATACTGGCGCGCCCCCGCGAGCAGCGGATACGCATGGTGGCCCTTCAGCCATTGGTAACCTTCGAAGTAGTAGTACTGCTTGGTCCACAGCATCCCGGCAAACGACTGGCGCTCCACGTTGGCCCGATCCCGATCAGCCTTGATGGCAGGTGGCATGACTGAATCATAAAACTCGTCCGCCTCCTTGAGACGAGCCGCAAAAGTCGCGTCGAAATCCGCGAACGCGTCGGGCAAGGCGGTCGCCGGCGTGGAATTCAGGCGAAGACGGATCGTGCGGGTCGCGCCACCGGGAACCGTGAACTGGTAGTGCGGGCTGGCCTTGGTCCCGACACGATCGGGATTCACCGCCTCGTGCCTGCCATGGACTGTGCACTCATTGATACCGTCCTTGGTGTAGGGCGACCCGTTGTCGCCCCCAAACAGACGCGCGTTATTGGTCTCGTTCTCGGTGAAGAGTATCGGACCCGCATCCTCGCAGTAGAGATAGTAGTCATCGAGCGATTCACGAAAGAGCGGGTCCGTGTGATGCGCATGGACGACGGAACGGCCGCCCGCTTCGAGCGCCCGGACGACGGGTTTGCTTCCGCCGCCTTCCCACGACCACGTGTTGCGAAACCACAAGGTCGGCAGGACATGCAGGAGCGCCGGATCGGGTCCGCGATTGCATACGCTTATCTTGATAAGCATATCTTCGGGAGCCGCCTTGGCGTATACCACGAAGATGTCGAAATAGCGGTCGTCGTTGAAGATGCCGGTGTCGAGCAATTCGTATTCCATCTCGCCGCGGTTGCGGCGGCGGTTGGTCTCGATCAAGTCGTTGTATGGGTAGGCGCGCTGCGGGTACTTGTATAGATATTTCATGTACGAGTGCGTCGGAGTGCTGTCGAGGTAGAAGTAGTACTCCTTGACGTCCTCGCCGTGATTGCCTTCGCCGTTGGTCAGGCCGAAAAGTCGCTCTTTGAGGATCGGATCGTTGCCATTCCACAGCGCGAGCGCAAAACATAGAATCCCTTTGTCGTCGGAAATTCCCGCCAGTCCGTCCTCGCCCCAGCGGTAAGCACGCGAGCGAGCTTGATCATGAGAGAAATACCACCAGGCATTGCCGTCGTCGCTATAGTCTTCGCGCACGGTCCCCCACTGGCGCTCACTCAGGTAAGGACCCCATTTTTTCCATTGCGTCCCAGCTTCGTGACAATTTCGCAGACGCGCGTTTTCAGCGTTTGTTTCGAACCCGACCGGCTCTGGGCCGTCAGGGCTTTGTTTGGGCCTTGTTTTGACCGATTCGGAATAGTGTTTCGTTGCCATTTGCGCCTCCTAAGCTTTTGCTTCCGTGGCGATCCTGAGTGTGCAGTCGCGTTATGCAGATGCGACCGCGACTCGTCCGCCATCATCCGGAAGCTATCCGCTGCCGGTCTTCCTAGCCGGCGGAGCCTCGGCCGGACCGGCGAACCATTGCTCTTTCGGCACCACCTTGGGAGTGGCCGGATCGGCAACATAGGCCGGCGTCATGATCTGGATGTGGTACTCATTGAAAACATCGAGAATATTGCGATGTAAGTCGGTGTATAGCTGGTGCATCACGGATGGCGTGTCGCAGTAAACGTTGAGCTCATACGTCACCGCGAAATCGCCGAGCGACTTCTGCAAAACGTACGGCGGTGGCTGACGCAGCAGCCCGAGGGTTCGCTGCGCCGCTATCAGGAGCATCGCCTCGACCTGCCTCCACGGCGTCTCGTAGCCGATTCCCACCGCAGTGTGCAGAATCAGCCCTTGTTCCCGCACGAGCGCGCTGTAGTTAACCACGTTGCTGGTCAGGATTACGGAGTTCGGGAGCACGAATTCCTCGTTCTTGATGGAGCGCAGACGCGTCACCAGCAGCTGCACCTCGGTCACGTCGCCCTCCATATCGCCGACTTTTATACGGTCGCCGACGCGGAAGGCGCGCCGATACGTCATCGTGTAGCCGGCTATCACATTTGCCAGGAACGAGGAGGAACCAATCGAGAAGAGCACACCGAGAAAGATTGTCACGCCCTTGAAGGCGGGCGACTGGGAACCGGGGATGTACGGATAGCAGACCACTACCGCGAACGCGATTATGAGCACCCGCGCGAGTTTGTAGGTGGAATCGGCCCACTCCGGGTCGAACCGCGCCAGCTTGATCGTGCCCTCCCGTACCGCGGAGAAGAACAGTCGGGTCACCCGCAGCACGTAGCGCGCCGCCAGAACGATCAACGCGACAACCACGAGATTGGGGATGGCGCCGACCAGCCCCCAGAGAAATGCCAGCACCGGGGTCAGAACCGTCTCGCGCAGGTCGACCGCCAGTATGCGAGTCCAGGGATAGAGCGCCAGTACGAAGTGCAAATAGACGTACAGCAGCACGACCACCGCAAGTAGCTTGAGCGCGCGGAACATGAAGTGGACCACCGCCCAGATCGATTGAGCGCTGACGATGCTGAGCGAGCCCTCCTCGATCTGCCTCATTGCATATTTGTATCGGCGCTCGGTCCGCGCACTGAGCGACCTGAGTCCGCGGACGATCGCGAACAGCAGTACCAGCAGGGCAACCGTGGCTCCCGCCGCAATCCCCATAGTGCGGAGCAAGTTCTCGGGAATGCGTTCGGCGCGATATTCCTCGATCGCCGTCGCTATTCGCCTGCGGTAAACTTCGGCGAGCACCAGCCGCGTCAATCCCGGTGCTTCGACGGCGGCATCGGCGTCGAACACGTATGTTATCGAACGATTGCCCGCGAGAATCTCGATCGCGTGTTCCACCGGCTTAAGCCGCAATGCCGTGACCGGTATTTTGCGATCCGCAGCGATCGTCCTGATGCGATGCGCAATGCCACGTGCACGTTTTTCAGCCGGATATGCAGAGATTCCGCGCACCAGGAACAGAACGCGGCCGTCGACGATGACCGGGGCCAGAATCGCCGACCCATCGATCGCCACCGACGACTCACCGTCCTGCTGCGCTAACGCTGGGCTAAGGATGGCGTCCGCGGCGGTTAGTACGAGCGCGAACGTCAGAAGGCTGAAGCTGCGGATTATGCCGGCGCCGAACCGGATCAGCTTCGATTTTAGCGTCATTGAACTTCGACGCTCCGCCGTTGCTGCCTCGATTACGTGACCGAACCCCGAGCGGGAATCCGACACGCCAGCCCGTCAGCATCGACGATGCCAGAAGCGCGTCGTTAACAACAGTCAGAGAGGCCCGCAAAGTAAAGACAATGCGTCGGAATTAGTTGCGCCTGTCTCGGAACCGGCCCCAGCTGTGTCCTGCAGGCACAAGAGAGAACCTCCGCAGTGTTCCCTCTTGTAACAAAGGGTCATCCCATAGCCAGCGGCACACGGCGACCGACGGAACGAACGCGGCGGCGCGGCAGATCGCGAGCGCGAAGCATCGAAAGCTGTTGCCTAAGCGTGCCGGGTTGGATTCCGAATGTCTCGCACAGACTTTCGAAGGAGAACAGGTCCTGACCGTCGCTGCGAGCGTTCATCCACTCGCAGACTTCCTCAAAGCTCCTGCGCGCACCAGCAGTGCGGCCGTTCATGTTGAGCACATAAACGCGGATGGCGTCCTCCAGGACCGCGAATAGCAGCTTTTTTTCGCCATTCAGCATCGTCCGATGGCCTATCAGGTCGTAATACTGACTGGGCATCAACGGATAAACGCCTTCGAACTCGAGCTTCTCACGTCTTTCATTGATAACTTTGCGCCGTCGCATGAAAGCACCCCAAAAGGAAGTTCTGTGTCCAGCACTACGCTGGTAAGCGACGAAAGCATCCTGCATGCCAACGCCTGCCTCGCGCTCATCCGACATGAGCGTAGCTCACGAGTGCGGCGCTTGAATTTGAGAAAACGTCGATCTGGTCAAGCGAGAAACGACAGTTGTCGACGGTGATTGCGAGGCACTCCTTTTGCGTAACTAACGGCGGGTTCGTGTGCGTTCAGACAACGCTTATGCAGGGGAACAGGCGCCCATGAAAAAGCTGAGGCTCGGTGTCCTGGTAAGTGCCGTTACGATCGCCGCGGTGACGATGCTCCGGACTCGGGCGTCGGCCAAAACTGTGTCGCTTTCGGCGCAAGAAGCACGCGAGATTGCGTTAGAAACCTATATCTACGCCTACCCGCTCGTTTTGATGGAGATAACGCGCCGCGTCTCGACCAACGCGGAAGTTCCGGAGTCGAAGTCGGTGCGTGCGCCTATGAACCAGTTCGTGCATGTGGGGGTCTTTCCTGATTCAAGCTTCTCCAGTGTGGTCCGGCCCAACGTCGATACGCTCTATTCCGTCCTCTGGTATGACGTATCGAAACAACCGCTGGTCATCAGCGTACCGGACTCCGGCGGACGTTATTATTTGTTGCAAATTCTGGATATGTGGACCGACGTGTTCGCTGCACCCGGCAAGCGCACAACCGGCACCAAGGCACAGGTCTTTGCTATCGTCGGTCCGCGATGGGACGGCGCACTGCCTGCCGGCATCAGGGAGGTCCGCAGTCCTACCGACCTCGGATGGATAATCGGGCGTACGCAGACCAATGGCAAAGCGGACTACCCGGCGGTACACAAATTCCAGAGCGGCATCACCGCTACGCCGCTCAGTCACTTCGGCAAGCCCTATACTCACCCCAAGGGAACCGTTGACCCAAACCTCGACATGAGTGCCCCTGTCGAGCAAGTCGCAAAGATGGACGCGGCGACTTTCTTCGCTTTGTTCGCGAAACTGATGAAACAGAATCCTCCTCATTCGAACGACTATCCGATACTCGCGCAGATGGCCCGCATCGGTCTTATTCCGGGCAAATCCTTCGACATGACGAAAGCCTCACCTGAAGTGAGAAGTGCGCTCGAAGCCGGGCCCCGTCACGCGACGCGCATAATCGCCGATCAACTCGGGCGCAGCAGTCACGTTGTCAACGGATGGACTATGATCGGAAACCCGGTCGGCACGTATGGCGCTGACTACACAGCCCGTGCGTCGGTCGCCTACTTCGGGCTTGGTGCGAATCTTCTCAAAGATGCATTTTATCCGTCGATCTCCAACGGGCCTGACGGCAAGCCATTCGACTCCGATCGTGACTACCTAATCCACTTCAACAAGGATCAGCTTCCGCCCGTCCGCGCATTCTGGTCGGTAACACTATACAACGACCGGCAGCTTCTTTCGGCAAATCCGATCAACCGCTATGCGCTCGGCGATCGCGACAAGCTTCAGTTCAATAAGGATGGCTCGCTCGACATTTACATCCAGCGGCAGTCTCCCGGTAAGGACAAGGAGTCAAATTGGCTGCCGGCACCGGCAAGTGGTACTTTCTCCCTGACAATACGCCTCTATTGGCCGAAGCCGGCGGCCTTCGATGGCACATGGTCACCACCGCCCGTGGTCCCAACCGAATAGCGCTGGCAACAGACTGCATAGTCCGCGCACAAGGTACCAAGCGGACGCGGCCTCCGAGTCTCTTCGAGTTAGCCAGGACGCGCGAGAGACGACGAGAATCGAGACCCGATCACCTTCCAGGCCGCGAGACTTTTCAACCGCTCTCAGGAGTAAGACGGAAAGAGGATCGCGCCAAGCTCCATTAATGGCTATGGGAGTGTCACGCCGGTAGCCCGGCTTTGCGCATTGCTTCCATGTGGTGTGCGAGATCCGTTTCGCGTCGGTAGTGCAGCAGCGGCAGGCAATGATCGCGGATGCTGAACCCGGGGATGAGTTTGATCGCCTCCGTAGCGTGGACGGTCGCGTGCTCAGCATCGTTCATCTGTGCGTAGCAAGCCGCGAGCAGCGCGTGATGCAACGCGTTTGGGGCGGTGACGTGTCTCAGGGACTCGATCGCATCGGCATAGCGTTTCGCGACGAATTGGGCGCGCGCCAAGTGGAACCAGAAACGCTCGGGGTGGTAAGGATTGAGGCGCATCGCTTTGAGGATCCACTCGATGCCTTCCTCTCCCTGGCCTAGCCAGGTCATAAGCTCGCCCTGCTGCACCACGATCCGGTCGTCGTTCGGGTTCAGGGCCAGCGCGCGTTGCTGGTGGTAGACGGCTTTGTCGAAATCGTTACGTATCACCGCCAGAGACGCGGAGACACGGTGCACGTCACTGTCGTTCTCGTCCAGCCCGAGCGCGATTTGGAGCTCCCGTTCGATCTCGGATTCGACCGCCTCACGGTCGGTATCGGTACACCATCCATAGCCCCACCGTTGGCCAAGAAGGCACGCATGCCACGCATGCGCATGAGCGTACCGCGGGTCCTGTTCGATTGCGCGCCGGATGAGACCTAAGGCCCGTTGGTTATCGTCGCGGTTCGAGCGGTGATGCAGAATCTTGGCTTCCAGCACGCATTCATAGGAGGCCATGTTGGCCGGCGGCTTGCGCTCGGTGCGGCTGTGCGTGGCAGCCTCCATGCGCCCGGGAAGCGTGGCGACGATTGCCGAGGTCACTTCGTCCTGAACCGCGAAGATGTCCTCCAAGTCCCGGTCGTAGCGCTCGGCCCAGACGTGGTGGTCGGATTCGGCGTCGATTAGCTGCACCGTGACGCGCACTCGCTTGCCGGCCTTGCGCACGCTGCCCTCGACGACATATTGAACGCCGAGTTCGCGTGCGACCTTTTTTACATCCACCGCCTGCCCCTTGAATTTGAAAGAGGTGTTGCGCGAAATCACGAAAAGCTCGCGGAAGCGCGACAGGTCGGTGAGAATGTCCTCGGTCAGGCCGTCGGCGAAAAACTCTTGCTCCGGCGCGCCGCTCATGTTGGTAAAGGGCAGGACGACGATTGATGGTTTTGCTGAGACCGGGCCAGGGGGTGTGGCGATGCCGGCGCCAGCGGTGCGGACGCGGTACGCCCTGACGCGCGCCGCAATGTTCTTCAGCGGAGGCTCGCCGAGGTCGTCAACCTCCAGCGTTAGCTTGCCCGACGCGTCCTCCTTCACGCGGGAGGAGATCACGATGCCGCCGTGTTCGGCCAGTGGCTCCAGCCGGGCCGCGACGATGACGCCGTCGCCGAACAGATCGTCGCCCTCCGCCACCACCTCGCCCTGATGCACGCCAATCCGGAGGCGGAGGCCCTCAGTCTGGGCGTTCAATACGGTTTGGATTGCGATGGCGCAACGCAGCGCCTGCACCGCGCTCGGGAACTCCACCAGAAACCCGTCGCCCATGGTTTTGAACAGACGCCCACCATGGGTGGCTGCCAGCGGCTCGATAACATTGGTGCGCAGCGTCCGAACGCGGGACAGCGTATCGGCTTCGTTTGCGCCAATCTTGGCTGAGTAACCGACAACATCGGCCGCCAGGATGCCGGCGAGACGGCGATGGGCTTCGTCCATCAAAGAAACTCCGTTACGCCCACATTAGATCAGCAGACGGCGGGGGACAATGTAGGTCCGCGGACATCGGCTTGCGCCACTTGCCCTCGCCAACGCGCGCGAGGGGATAGTCATTCGGCGCCTGCTTGGGCACAACGGAAGTGCGCATGCGTTTGGTCTCTACTGGCTCGGCGAATCCGAGTGCGTTTGTCGACGGTCATCCACTGAACCTCCTCAACCGGCCTCCCGCGCCAATGTTACGGCACGAGTGGAGATCGCCTGACTACAAGGATTTCGCCCGAGTAAATGGACGATCAATTATTATATGGTTAAACTCTCGAAAACTTCTTGCGTAAGCGGTTCCACCCGTAGGGCGGTCCTTCATGCCAGATAGCGGACACTAGGAGACCAACCGCTATTCCGGTCGAGACCTCGAGGAACCGATCAGCTGCGATCAGCCAAACGCCGGTCGTGCGTGCCACGAGCATCACGATTGCAAGCGTAATTCCCGCGTAACGGTAGGCGGTTTTGTCAACCCGCAGCACCACACATAGTAATCCGACCAGGAAGACTGCCGTTCCGAATGCCCACGGATTTCGCCCGAAGTATGTAACGATCGCCGCGCCGCCGACGGCACCGATAGCCGTCCCGATGAAGCGCTGTGCCGAAATCGGCAATGCCCCGCCCAGAGTTGACTGCATGACTATCATGGCAGTAATCGGAGCCCAGTAAGGCTCAGGGAAGCGAAGTAGCCGCGCAAGCTCGAAGGAAACAATTGCGGCCAGCGCGGTGCGAGCCGCATGCACGACTGAGACACGTTCCCCCGAGGTGGCGGTCAACCAATTGAATCGCATCGTTGAATCCTAGCGCGAATCAGACCACCGTCGACACGAGGTCTATTTTTTCGGGCCAAACGTGCCGGTCACGCCCCGCGAAAAGGTCAGACCACCCAAGCGTCAGAAGCCGAACGGATACAGGGAGCCTCGACACGGGGCCAGACACGTACGAACTTCGACTTAGGAGCTGATTATTGTTCCGGAATCGGGCTTCGCAATGGCAGCGATCCCGGACCAAGACAGCATTGGGTGCGGTCGCGTACGCGCGCTGACTGCATTCCGGGAAAGGAAGCGTGACGCTAACCCAGAGACCCGGAAGTGCGCCACCGCGCTGTTTCAACGCCCTTACCTGCTCGGCGTGATCTTCGTAATCTTCGAGCCTTCGATGCCAATGCCGCCCATCAGGCCCCTCTGGTCGAAAACGAAAGCATAGACATCCGCTCGCAGGCTTGTCGTTGTAAGCGACCGAGCCATGCCTTGGTCGACTACCACGAGGCTGGGCCCGCTACCGATCGCCCACCCTCCGTTCGCCTCCAGGTAAGCCAGTGCGGAATCGCTCATGAAGAAGAGTGCATAGCCGAATTGCTTCACGCCAGCCTGGAATCCATACGAGGCGGCACCGGTACGGTAATAGCCAAGAGTCTGCTGACCATGGCGCAATGCTCCGAAGCCATACTGGACGCCAACCAGAAAGGCAGCTTTTCTAATTTCAGGAAACACCAGCACCGCCTTGGCCTTCTCTCCTAGCTCTTTTGCTGCTTCGTTATGCGAATAGAGCTGATTCAATGCGGCCGTCACGCTACGATCAATTTCAGGAGCGGAGGGGGCGAGCGGAGCGCCCTGGCCAAATACGGTAGCGGCAAGCAGGCATCCTAACGGAAGTTGCAGCAACACAAGAATCAACGTCGCTTTTTTCACTGCCATTTTTGGTTCCTCCCGTTCGGGCATGGTCGACGACCTGCCAACGCTCGCTACTTCTTGGACGTCCACCGAGCGTCATTCAGCTTCCAGCCGCCGCCAAGCGCCTTATACAGGTCGACAACTACCAGGAGTTGGTCGCGTTCGGTTCGCGCAAGTTCGTCCTCGGCCGGAAACAACCGCTGTTCCGCGTCCAATATCTCGAAATAACTTGCTCGTCCGGTGTCGTACCGAATCAACGCAAGATTCACGGCCTGCCTCAATGCCGCGACCTGCCTCTCCCTGGCTGCGCGCTGAGCCACCAGCGTTCTTTGCGCTATCAACGCGTCAGACACCTCCCGAAATGCCACCAGAACGTTCTGTTTGTACCGGGCTATAGCCTCGTTCCAAAAAGCCTGCTGTGCGTAATATGTCTCGAGTAGCCGGCCACCCTGAAAGATCGGACCCGCCAAGCCGCCAAAGATATTCCAGATACTAAAATCGTTATTTACTATGTCGCCGATATTCTGGCTCTGGCCGCCATACAGGGCAGACAGCCCGATCCGCGGAAAGAAGCTTGCCACGGCGACCCCAATTTCGGCATTCGCGCCGATCATGATTTGTTCGTCCCGCAGAAGGTCGGGGCGTCGTTGCACAATTACAGTGGTCAGGCCAACGGGAGTGGATGGTACCGGCTGCGAACTCAGGCGGGTGCCTCTATCGATCTCCCTTGGATATGCGCCAATCAGGACGCTTAGGGCGTTCTCCTGCTGAACAATTGCTCGGTGGAGACTGGCTACGCTTGCGATACTGGACTCGTACGCTCCTTCGGCGCGAACGACGGGCAGCTTGCTATCCTTGCCCGCCTCAAACCGCTGGGTGAAAAGATCGAGAGTTTGCTTATAGGTTCGCGAACTTTCTTCAGCTATTGCCAGTTCGCGGTCAAGTTCCAGGAGCCGAAAGT
The DNA here is from genome assembly GCA_046704965.1 of Binataceae bacterium (SeqCode). Classification (GTDB taxonomy): domain Bacteria; phylum Desulfobacterota; class Binatia; order Binatales; family Binataceae; genus DTIX01. The sequence continues at coordinate 4,650 of JBJKQX010000104.1, read as the reverse complement.
AGCCTGACGCGACATCGCTCACCAAGGTCAACATGACACCTCGGCGAACATATTCCTGCGCAAAGAGATTCGCCCGCGCGGCCTCTGTCGATCGCCGAATCCGTCCCCAGACATCCAGCTCCCACACAACATTAAAGAACCCGCTAAACGCGTTGAATGTGATATTTCCTTCCGATCCCTCGAGCGGGACGAAGGCCTTCTCACGCCCCGCCGATCCCTGGTAGCCGATTTGCGGATATAGTTGCGATGCGGTCACTCCGACCAATGCCCGAGCTTGCTCGACCCGAGCGGTCGCCAGTTGGAGATCGTAGTTGTGCTCCAGGGCCGTGGCGATCAATTTCTGTAAGGACTTATCCTTGAATACATTCCACCACGGCAGGTCGGCCAGCGAGGCGGCTTCGGCGGGACCGATTTCGGACCGGAATTCCTTCGGAGCCTTCATTACCGGCGCCTTGTAATTCGGTCCGACCTGGAGTCCCCACACCTTGCCCCAGAACCCTTGTGGTTCAGCAATCGGCGAGCAACCCGCTATCCCGATTGCCATGAGCACCAGCGCCAGCAATCCGCAGCTTATGAGCTTCCCGTGCGTGCTCTTAATCATTCTGGCTACCTACTGGATCGCCGCTAGCATTTTCCTGAACCTGGTAAGGGTGAAGGCAAGATACGCGCAGCCGATCACAAACATCTTCATCATATCGGGCCATACCATGCTCAGATTTGCGTTTCGAAACAGGACAGCCTGAGAGAAACTCACAAAATGCGTGGACGGTACGAACTGCATAATCTTTTGCAATGCTATGGGCATGCTTTCAAGCGGCGTCTGGCCGCCAGACAGCAAACTCATTACAATGAACACCGGGAACGCTAGCAGTCCGAATTGCGGCATCGAACGCACCATTGTCGCAAGCATGATCCCGAGCGCCGTTACGGAGAATAAATAGACTCCCAGACCACCCAGGAAGAGCCAGGTGGAGCCCGCGACGGGCACCCCGATTGCTCCTCTCACAACAATAAACAGCGAGGCCATCGCCGCCACCACCACAACCAGCCCATTCGCCCAAATCTTCGCGAACATCAGTTCATACGGATGAAGCGGCATCACGAGAAGATGCTCAATGGTTCCATGCTCTCGCTCCCGCAAGACCGCGGCCCCGGTGAGAAAGATTGCCAGCACTGAGATATTGTTGATGATCTGGTTGACCGCAACAAACCAGCCCTGCTGCATGTTCGGATTGAACCGGGCGCGAGTGACCAGCCGGACCAGTTCTCTATTGTGTCTTCCCTCTTTACCACCCCAGTACGGTTCTACTTCTTTGGCAATAATCTTCTGAATATAGCCTGGTCCCCTGCCCGCCTGGCTCATCGCGGTCGCATCAGTGATAACCTCAACCGTCGGCGTAATACCTTTTGTCAGGTCCCGCTGAAACTTCGGCGGAATATCGATAACAAACGTATATTTCCCTTCGTCCAGCGCACGATTGATTTCACTGAACGGGATCCGCGCGGCGCGAAGGAATAGCGGGGGCAGAAAGGCATCTCGTATCTGGCGAGAAACGGCCGAATGGTCTTCATCGACGACCGCCACCGAGGCGTTGACCACGTCCATGACAGCACTCTTCGAGGGCGTGTACACCGAAAAGGTGAAGGAATAGACGATAAGAAAAAGCAGGACAGGGTCGCGGGCAAGGCTTAGCAGCTCCTTGACCCCGAGCTGAATGATATGCAGTAGATGACGCATCCGATTAGTGTTCCTGCTTTTCCAGCAACACAACTGACGCCACAAAATAGACAACAGCGATAACGCACAGGGCGACTACGTTGCGCCATAGGGCCGGAAACCCAAGGGCCTTGGTGAAAGCGCCCACGCTGATCGCCTGGAAATAAGTGCTGGGAAAAATCCTCGCGGCGAACCATGCCGCACCGGTCAATGACGAGACAGGCACAAACATTCCCGAAAACTGCACTGCCGGAAGGATCGTTATTATCGCAGCGGCGAAGATTGCCGCGGTCTGGGTCGTGGCGAAAACAGATAACAACAGGCCGAACCCCGTGCTGGCCAAAACGTAGATCAAACCGCCGCCCAGCAGCACCGCCCAACTGCCCTTGACCGGTACCTGAAAAAGTACGGTGGCGAGGACCAGCAGGATCGCGAATTGCACGAGCGACACGCCCACGTAGGGCAATTGCTTTCCGACCAGAAATTCGAAGCGGGTCGCCGGAGCGGCGTAAAAGTTGGCGATCGAACCGAGTTCCTTCTCGCGCACGACGCTGAGCGCGGTCAGCATGCTGGGAATCAGTATGAGAAGCAGCATTATGTCCGCCGGCACCATCGCGTAGATGCTTTTGAACTGCTGATTGAACAGGGCACGGGTTTCCACCTTTACCGGCTTGGAGGCTGGGCGGAGACCTTTGGTTTCGCGCAGGCGCTTAAGATATTCGTCCTGTACGGACTCCACGTAGCTGCGCGCCGTTTCAGCCCGAAACGGTATAGCGGCGTCGAGGAAAGCGGTGACCTCCGGCTGACGACCTCGCCGCAGGTCTCTCTGGAATCCTGCGGGAATCTCTATCGCCAGACGCAGCTCTCCATTTCGCAGGCGACGGTCAAGTTGATCGTAACTGTGCAATGGTCTTTTTTCGTCGAAATAGATCGAGCCGCGGAAGCTATCGGCATAAAGCCTACTGGCTGTTGTCCCGTCGAAATCCAGAACGGCAAACGGCAGATGCTCCACATCAAGCGAGATCCCGTAGCCGAACACGATCATCAGCAGCAACGGTCCAAGGATGGCGAAGGCGAGTCTGACGGAGTCGTGCCGCAACTCAACTGCCTCGCGACGTGCGAAGGCCCAAATGCGCCCCAGGCTGAACGCACTCTGCGTCTCGGAGGAAGTGCTTGGGCGACGATCGGTGTCCTCAGACGCTGGGGCCGGAGACCGAGCCTCGCTGGTCGACTTTTCGGCAGCCTCCTCAAGATATCCGATGAAGGCTTCCTCGAGGTTGCTTGCCTTCCGTTCCGCGACCAACTGTGCAGGCGGCCCCTGCGCCAGCACCTTTCCTGCATGCATCATCGACATGCGATCGCATCGCTCAGCCTCATTCATAAAATGGGTGGACAGAAATATAGTCACACCATTTTCGCGTGAGAGCCGAATGAGTAGTTGCCAGAATCCATCGCGAGCGATCGGGTCGACGCCCGAAGTCGGCTCGTCAAGGATCAGCATCTCCGGTTCGTGGATAACTGCCACGGCAAGAGAGAGTCGCTGCCTGATGCCCAGCGGCAAACTCTCAGCAAGAGTGTCAGCCGTCGATTCCAGCGCGAACCGGGCGAGCATGTCGTCGACACGTTTGTGCGCCGCGTCATCCGGAATATCGAAGAGGCGAGCGTGCAACAGCAGGTTTTGCCTCACCGTCAATTCCGTATAGAGAGAAAAGGCCTGCGACATGAAGCCAACTCGCCGACGCGTCTCCACGTCTCCGCCTTTAACCGGCTGGCCGAAGAGCAGAGCGGTCCCTTCGGTGGGCGGAAGCAACCCGGTGAGCATCTTCATCGTCGTGGTCTTTCCGCATCCGTTGGATCCGAGAAAGCCGAAAATCTCGCCGCGCTCGATCCGAAAGTTGACATGATCGACGGCAGTGAATGTGCCGAATCTCTGGGTAAGACCGTGAGCCTCGATAGCCGGCGTTCCGCCGGTGGCCTGCCACGGCGAAATCTCAGGTTCCTTGTGCCCGCGGCGCAACTCCTCTGGCAACAGCTTGATGAAGGCCTTCTCGAGAGTGTTCTCGCTCGTGTCGTGCTTGAGTTGGTCAGGACTTCCCGTCGCAAGCACATTGCCGGCGTTCATCGCCACCAGCCAGCTGAATCTCTCCGCTTCGTCCATGTAAGCGGTTGCGACGAGCACGCTCATCCCGGGACGGCGCGAACGGATACGGTCGATAAGTTCCCAGAACTGGCGGCGTGCGAGCGGGTCAACGCCCGTAGTCGGCTCGTCGAGGATCAAGAGATCGGGATCGTGAATCAGCGAGCAGCAGAGCCCGAGCTTCTGCTTCATCCCGCCGGACAACTTCCCCGCCGGACGATCTCGAAACGGCGTAAGATCGGTACTGGTCAGCAATTCCTGAATTCGCCATTCGCGCTCCTCGCGCGATTGCCCGAACAGGCGGCCGAAGAAGTCAACGTTCTCGAAGATCGACAAAGTGGGGTAAAGGTTCTTGCCGAGCCCCTGCGGCATATACGCGACGCGCGCGAACACGGAATTTCGAAACCGCGCGTCGGCGATATCTCCGCCAAGCACGGTCACCTTTCCGGTTTGTATTTTTCGAACGCCGGCCACGATGCCGAGCAGAGTCGATTTTCCAACGCCATCAGGGCCTATCAAGCCGATCATCCTGCCCGCGGGGATGTCCAGATCGATTCCATCGAGAGCCGCGACCTTTCCGTAACGATGGGCAACGTCCTCAAGGGTCGCAACCGAAGACATGTTCGCGTCGCTCTCCACGATTTCTGACGCGCCGCTATTCATTGTTTCGAATTGGTGGAACCCGTGGGTTTCCAAAGCATGCTCGGGGGTACGGATTTGACCTGGAGCATCTGCGGCCACGGGGCCCTTTGGTCAAAGCGCACGTAGCCCATGCCCGGAATGCCGACTTTCACGT
>JBJKQX010000103.1:0-3087 GCA_046704965.1 Binataceae bacterium (SeqCode) | reverse complement strand
GTTCGCAGCTTCCTCGTCAAGCTTATTTGTTCATCCGAGTTCGGGGAATCCGGACGGTACGCGCCATGAGTCGGGGCGCCATGACCATGGCTCAAGCCGTCCATCACAAGGTTGAGCATCAGGACATTGACTCGCGGCGCACCAAAGATCCCGAGCCAACGCGGCCGCGTGTATTTCCGCACCAAAGCTGCGACCTCAGACCGCGCGAGCCCTCGCGCTTTCGCGACGCGGTCAATCTGAATTCCGGCTGCCGCGGGGCTGATGTCCGGATCAAGGCCACTTCCCGAGGTGGTCACGAGATCGACCGGGACCTCATCAGGCGAAACCCCCGGATTTTCAGCGAGGACCTTCGCCAGCCGCTCGCGTACAGACCTGACAAGGGCTTTGTTGGTGGCTGCCAGGTTGGAGCCGCCCGAATCCGCCCCGTCGTAACCGTCGGGCCCTGCCGCGGATGGGCGACCGTGAAAATACTGCGGCCTGGAAAACCTTTGCTCGATCAGTCGCGACCCGATAACCTGACCGTCGCGCATAATGAGACTCCCGTTGGCCCGTGCGGGAAAGACCAGCTGCGCCAAGCCCTCAACTACAAACGGATACACAAGACCCGTGAGCAAGGTAAGCACTGCCGCTATCGAGACCGCCTGTCGTAACAACCGCATCGGCGTCGTTCCTTCCTAGGCCAGGTGCAGAGCCGAGAGCGCCAAATCGATCACCTTGATTCCTATGAACGGCACGATCATGCCCCCCAGTCCGTAGATGACGAGGTTGCGGGTGAGGATCGCCGCCGCACCCAGAGGCCGATAACTTACACCTCGCAACGCTAGTGGAATGAGCGCGATGATAATCAAGGCATTGAAAATTACTGCGGAAAGAACGGCGTTTTGAGGGTTACTTAGATGCATGATGTTGAGCGTCTGAAGCTGCGGATATGCAGTCACGAACATCGCCGGAATTATCGCGAAGTATTTGGCAACGTCGTTGGCAATCGAGAAAGTGGTGAGCGAGCCGCGCGTCATCAGCATCTGCTTTCCGATTTCCACCACTTCCATGATCTTGGTCGGGTTTGAATCGAGGTCGATCATGTTGCCCGCCTCGCGCGCGGCCTGGGTCCCCGCGCCCATCGCGATTCCCACGTCGGCTTGAGCGAGTGCCGGTGCGTCGTTGGTGCCGTCGCCAATCATCGCGACGAGCTTCCCCTGCGCCTGCTCGTCGCGGATGATTTTAAGCTTTGTTTCCGGCGTGGCCTCGGCCACGAAGTCACCCACGCCCGACTCCCTGGCGATAGCTGCAGCGGTAAGAGGATTGTCTCCCGTGATCATCACGGTGCGAAGCCCCATCGCGTGCAGGCGCTCGAAGCGTTCCTGAATTCCCTCTGTGATGACGTCCTTAAGATGGATCACTCCGACCGGAAGCGGACCGTCGGCGACAACAAGAGGGGTACCGCCGTCTTTAGCTATAGTTTCTACAGCTGACGTAAGTTCCGCCGTAACCTGTCCACCGCTCTCGCGCACGAAAGCTGCGATACTGTCGCTCGCCCCTTTGCGAATACATCGTCCGTCGAAATCGACTCCGCTCATTCGCGTCTGTGCGGAGAACGGAACGAAGCTCGCATGGTTCTCGGCAAGGTCGCGCCCTCTCAAACCGAATTGATTTTTGGCGAGTACGACGATCGAACGGCCCTCGGGGGTTTCATCGGCCAGCGAAGCAAGCTGCGCCGCTTCCGCCAACTGTGCCGAATCCACGCCCGCAACGGGGATGAACTCGGATGCCATCCTGTTTCCCAGCGTGATCGTCCCGGTTTTGTCCAATAGTAGCGTGTCCACGTCGCCCGCAGCCTCGACGGCGCGACCTGACATCGCAAGCACGTTGCGCTGCACGAGCCGATCCATCCCGGCGATCCCAATGGCGGAAAGCAGACCGCCGATCGTGGTTGGTATTAGACATACAAGCAGCGCAATCAGAACGGGGAGACTCAACCTCACACCTGCATAGCTCGCGAAGGGATAAAGAGTAACAACTACGAGCATGAAGATGATCGTAAGGCCCGAGAGCAGAATGCTAAGTGCGATTTCGTTGGGCGTTTTCTGACGTTGGGCGCCTTCAACCAGCGAAATCATACGGTCAAGAAAAGTCTGTCCTGGGTCGGCCGTTATACGAACCTTTATCCAGTCCGAGATCACCGTTGTGCCGCCGGTAACGGCGCTGCGGTCGCCGCCGCTTTCGCGAATCACCGGAGCGGACTCTCCGGTTATGGCTGCCTCGTTGACCGACGCGACGCCCTCGATAACTTCGCCGTCGCCGGGAATCACGTCGCCAGCTTCGACCAAGACGACGTCGCCACGGCGAAGCCGGGTCGCGGAGACCTCGACGATCGCGCCGTCTTCGCCTATCAGTTTTGCCTGTGTCTCTGTCCGCGTGCGACGAAGGTTGTCCGCCTGCGCTTTGCCGCGTCCTTCCGCCATGGCCTCGGCGAAGTTCGCGAAGAAAACAGTGAACCAGAGCCACAGCGCTATCTGCACCTCAAAGGCAATCGGCGCGTGTCCGCCAACAAATATCGAGCGGACGAGAGTCAAGGTCGTAAGCACGCTTCCAACTTCGACCACGAACATTACGGGGTTTCTTACCATCAGGCGGGGATCAAGTTTACGCAGTGCGCTAACGGCAGCAGGTATCACCAGTTCCCGGTTCCAGACCGCAGTTTGTTTCTTTTGGCTCATTGCGAGGTAACTGTTCTGGCGGTCAGTAAAGCCTGCCCGCATTCATCACGAGTTGTTCGACGACAGGTCCCAACACGTCCGCGCAGAAGAAGGTAAGCGCGCCCACGATCACGATGACTCCGATCAGGAGCGCAACAAACGGCACTCCTGTGGTCGGAAAAGTTCCGGCACTCGACGGCACAGTTTTCTTGCTCGCGAGGGAGCCGGCCATCGCGAGCACCGGGATCGCCATCAGGTAGCGGCCCGCGAGGACCACAAAACCGATCAAAACGTTATTGAAGCTCGTATTTGCGTTTAGTCCCGCGAAAGCGGAGCCGTTGTTACCGGCGGCCTCGGTGAAGGCGTACAGGTTTTGTGAAAAGCCGTGCGG
>JBJKQX010000102.1:0-3729 GCA_046704965.1 Binataceae bacterium (SeqCode) | reverse complement strand
CAACCATAGCACCGCGCGATAGGGAAACCCCCGCCTGATCTCCGGATGGGCACGCTCGGCGATTACGCCCTCGATTGCCGCCTCGGCAACCGTTTCGCGGACGTCACCGCCGTCGCGATAGACCAGTGCCGCCGCAGCGCGGATTCGCGCGCTTCGCCGCTCGGGCGCAACGTCGTGCATCCTGCGGATCACTTCCTCGGCAAGTTCACGGTCCGAGGCGTTGCCGCCGCCGACCCATCGATGCGACTTGACGCCCGGCGCGCCGTCCAGAGCGTCCACCTCAAGCCCGCCGTCGTCGGCAAGCGTCGCGACCGCGGCACGAGCGAAATAAAAACGCGCCTTCAGGATCGCATTCTCGGCAAAGGTCGCGCCGGTTTCTTCGGGCTGGTCGGCTATTCCCAAGTCGGACAGAGAAACCACTTCGAGCGGGATGTCCCGAAGCAAAAGCCGATACTCGGAAAGTTTGGCGGGATTGGTGGTCGCGACCAGGAGTTTCTTCATACGTGAGAATTCTAACGACGCATGATCAACTGCGTCCGGGCGAAGGTTGATAGGTGAACTTGAGCGCGGCGCGCTCGCGATGCTCTTCGAGCGCGAGTTGTATAAGCCGGTCGACGAGTTTGGGCAACGCGACGCCCGAAGCCTCCCACAGCTTGGGATACATGCTTATCGCGGTGAAACCCGGAATCGTATTGACCTCGTTGACGACAATTTCCTTCAAGTCGCGACGCGCCAGAAAGTCGACCCGAGCCATGCCGCACAACTCAAGCGCGACGAACGCCTGTATCGCGAGCTTGCGGATACGAGTGCTCACGGCCTTGGGCAGTTCGGCCGGAATTTTGATGCGGGCACCTTCGGGGTCCACGTACTTTGAGTCGTAGCTGTAGAAACCGTGCCCGCCGCCGACCACGATTTCGCCAACTATTGAGGCCTCCGGTTTGCGGTTGCCGAGTACGGCGCATTCGAGTTCGCGCCCTTCGCAAGAGGCCTCTATGAGAACTTTGCGATCGTATTGAAACGCGTCGCGAATCGCCGCGTCGAGTTCGCTGGGCCGGCTAACCTTGCTTATTCCGATTGACGAGCCGAGCGCGTTGGGCTTCACGAAAACCGGATAGCCAAGTTCGCGCGCGTACTTCCTCGCGAGCGCAGGCCGCGCCTCGTACTCGTGGCGGACAATCGCACGGTAAGCGACCACCGGCACTCCCGCGTCGCGTAGCAGGCGTTTCTGCACATCCTTGTCCATCCCGATCGCCGAGCCGAGAACACCTGCGCCAACGTACGGAACTCCCGCCAGCTCAAGCAAACCCTGTACGGTACCGTCCTCACCGAAGGTCCCGTGCAGGACCGGGAACACCACGTCAAGCGGACCGGGAATCGGATTGGCGACGGCATTGCGTCGCCCGACGGTCGCGGATTTTTGATCGGTTGCCGCAGCGGGTACCAGAACGCGGCTGTCGGGATGGGGCGGCAGAGTCACCGGAGTGTCACCGGCCGAAAGCGCCCGCAGGTTGGGCGCTGCCTCGGAAAGGATGTCGAGCGCGTTGGGCTCCAGGTACCATCGCCCGTCGTGGTCGATCCCGATCGGCACGATCTCGTACCGTCGCGGGTCCATCGCGGACATCACGGTGAGCGCCGATCGCAGCGATATCTCATGTTCGCTCGACCGACCGCCGAACAGAACTCCCACTCTGAGCTTACGTTTTTGCGACATACGAATCGGTCCCCGCAGCCTGGCGCGGGACACGCGTCGCCGCTGGCTGTGCCGTGCTTCATCGCGTGTCCGTCTGGAAGCTGCCGCGACGATTGTGCCACGCGGATGCCTCGGGTTCGAGCCGCAGCCCGCCCGTATCGCGTGAAATGATGCGGCGTTAGCGCGTCAGAGCCTGTAGTTGGGCGATTCCCTCGTGATGTACACGTCGTGGACGTGGCTTTCGAGACGACCCGCCTCGCTGATGCGGACGAATTGTGCGCGGGCACGAAGCTCTTTCAGGTTGATCGCGCCCAGGTAGCCCATGCCGGCCTGAATTCCGCCGACAAGTTGCTCGACGCTGGAGCTTATAGTGCCGCGATACGGAACCCGACCCTCGACGCCTTCGGGAACGATCTTCCCGTCAGGTACGTCGTGCTGTGCGTAGCGGTCACGCACCCGTTCGGTCATCGCGGCGAGCGAACCCATCCCGCGATACACCTTGTAGGTGCGGCCCTGATAAAGCACCGTTTCGCCGGGGCTTTCCTCGGTCCCTGCGAACAGCGAGCCGATCATGACGCTCGAGGCGCCGGCAGCAAGAGCTTTCACGATATCGCCCGAGAGACGGATTCCGCCGTCCGCGATAACCGGGATATGGCGTGGCTGAGCTTCCGCGACACAATCCATGATCGCGGTAATCTGCGGTACTCCGACACCCGAGACAACGCGGGTGGTGCAGATTGAACCGGGTCCGATGCCGACCCTGAGAGCGTCGGCGCCCGCGTCCATCAAGGCCTTGGCTCCCTCGGCCGTGGCGACGTTGCCGGCAATAACTTCAATATCGGGACACTCGCGCTTGGTCGCGCGAAGCGCGTCGATAACGTTGCGCGAATGGCCGTGCGCGGTATCGATCAGGAGCACGTCGACGCCGGTGCGCTTGAGCGCCTCCACCCGTTCCTCGCGGTCAACGCCAACTCCCACCGCCGCGCCGCATCGAAGGCGTCCGAGCGAATCCTTGCTCGAATGGGGATTGCGGATAGCCTTCTCCATATCCTTCACGGTGAAAAGTCCGCTCAGCCGATTGTGCTCGTCGACCAGCGGAAGCTTCTCGATACGATGGGTCTGGAGGATTTCCTTGGCCTCTTCGAGATCGATTCCGGGATGGGCGGTGATGAGCCGCGAGGTCATCACTTCGCGAACCTTGCGATCGAGCCGCTTTTCAAAGCGCAGGTCGCGATTGGTGAGGATTCCGACCAGACGATTGTCCTCAACCACGACCGGCAGACCGGATATACGGTAGCGCTCCATCAGCGCAACCGCCTCGCCGATCATCTGGTCCGGATGGACCGTGACCGGCTCGGTTATCATGCCGGCTTCGTGCTTCTTGACGGTCTGGACTTCGGCCGCCTGTTGCTCGATGGAAAGATTGCGATGGACGACGCCGATTCCGCCCAATTGGGCGAGCGCGATGGCCGTGCGATGCTCGGTCACGGTGTCCATCGGGCTCGAAACAAGTGGAACTCGCAGTGCGATGCGCGGCGTCAGAAGGGTCGAGACGTCGCATTCGGACGGCAGAACCTCGGAATATTGCGGCAACAAGAGCAGGTCGTCAAAAGTAAATCCCTCGCGAAGCCCCTGATGCGGCATTTTGAACCTCCGTTAAAAAAAAGCCCGCAGGTATCCCGCGGGCTTTACGTCCAATATTAAAAAAATCGCGGCCTGGTTAAGGGCTCGCGCCATGTTTTTAATTAACAAAACCCTGCGCGCTAATCAAACCTACCGATCGCAGGGCTCAACGACCGCACCAAACCGGCTTTCTTTTTTCCAGGAAAGCGCCCATGCCCTCCTGCGCGTCAGCCGCCATCGCATTCAGGCTCATGACTTCCTTCGTGTAGTCGTAGGCGCGCGCCTGGTCGAGATCGATTTGCGCGTAGAACGCCTGCTTTCCCATCGCGACCGTTAGAGCGCTCGCCTCGGCTATATGCGTTGCATGTTTGTGCGTCTCACCCACCAGTTCCGCGCCGGGCACCACACGGTTGACC
>JBJKQX010000101.1:0-6304 GCA_046704965.1 Binataceae bacterium (SeqCode) | reverse complement strand
TTACGCGCTCTACGTTTTCGCGGCCGCGGCCGTGACCGACGGACTCGACGGCGCGGTGGCGCGATGGTTCAACGAGAAAACCGAGTTAGGTGCGTTTCTCGATCCCGCAGCCGACAAGCTGATGCTGGTCAGCGCGTTCGTGGTTCTGACCTTTCAGGGGAGTTTGCCCGGATGGGTGCTGGGCGTCGTCATCATCCGCGACATCGTAATCGTCATCGGATACTTCATGCTCTCGTTCTTCACCGGAGAGCGCATCCCCGTGCGCCCGAGCTATCTCGGCAAGGCGAGCACCTTCTTTCAGCTGGGATGCATAATCGGCGCGCTGTTGCATCTGGGCGCGATCCGGCCGCAGGAGTGGGACGCGCTCATCTATGCGACCGTGGGGATTACGGCCGCCTCTGGTGTTCACTACACCTATCGCGGACTGGTGTGGCTATTTTATCGCGAGCCCGAAATGTTCGAATAGGGCGATAGAGCGTTCGAACAGTCTCGGCTGATGAGAGGCCGATTAAGCGTGAAGAAGGGAAATCCCGGCTAACGTGCCCCTCGAAAAGCCGGCTGTCAAAGTCGAGCCGATTTCACTTTTCAAACTCTGACATTCTGTGGCCTTCCGGCAGAAAAAATGGAGGCGAAAAGACAATGTCAAGCTATGATCTGGAACGTCTCTGGGATGCGCATTGCCGCTGCGAGTTCGAGACTCGGGACGTCGATGCGACGATGGACACGATGGTCGAAGAGCCGTACGTCAATCACATTCCGACGATGACCGGCGGTGTCGGCCACGACCAACTCAAGCGTTTCTACAAGTACCACTTCATCGGGGTGAATCCTCCCGATTTTCGGCTTACGCCCGTCAGCCGCACGATTGGTGCAGACCGGCTCGTTGATGAGTTCATTGTGCAATTTACCCACACAACGGAAATCGAGTGGATGCTTCCCGGGATCGCACCGACCGGCCGCGAGGTGAGCGTTCCCACTGTTGCTATCGTGCAGTTCAAGGACGGAAAGCTGGCGCACGAACACATTTACTGGGATCAGGCTTCGGTGCTGGTCCAGATCGGCAAACTCGACCCGAAGGATCTGCCGGTCGTTGGCGCTGACTCGGCCCGCAAGGTCATGGACAAGGCGATGCCGAGCAACGCTCTCATGCAGGACATCTGGCAGCGCAGCGAGGACATGCCGATTTAACCAGGCACCTCAACCTCCGCCGCGCCCCACGGCTCCCGCTATCGCAACGGCGCGACGATTTTTCCCGACCCACTCGTAGAGCGCGCGGCAATCAGCCGTTGATTACCTTGGACTCGCGCAGTTCCTCGATCTGCGAACGCTCCACCCCGGCCTCGCGCAGAACGTCCTCGGTATGCTCGCCGAGTTTGGGCGGAATCCGCCACAACTTGGCCGGCGTCTCGGTGAACCTCATGCCCGGATTGACGGTCCTGACTGGTCCCACCTCGGGATATTCGTAGATCGTGAAGTTTTCGTTGGCGACTATTTCGTCGTCCTTGAACAGCGTGTCGTAGCTGTTGACGATTCCGCACGGAACGTCGGCCTCTTCAAGAATCTCAAGCCACTCGGCGCTGTTCCGCTCCGGAAACAGTTTCGCCAGTCCGCGCATGATTCCGCGGCCCCGTTCCACCCGGTCCGGTACGTCGGTCCACCATTCCGGATGGCCCACGGCGCGGCAGATCCGCTCGTTCTGGGCGTCGCTGAACGGCGCGATCGTTATCCATCCGTCCTTGGTCCTGAACGGGTCGAGAGTGGTGTTTTTGGGCGCGAGATGCTTGTACTCCTCCTCGGGCAGGAACGTGTAGCCATAGATGGTGTCGTTCGCGGCGAACGCCATCATCGCCTCCAGCATCGGCACCTTGATGTACTGGCCGACGCCGCGCGCGCGCGTCGCATGCAGCGCGCTCACGATACTGAGCGCGGCGGTCATTCCGGCAACCTTGTCCGCCAGCGCCATCCGCACCGCCGTGGGCTGCCCGGTCTTGCCAGCCTGCACAAACGCCATCCCCGAATAGCCCTGGATTACGGGATCGAATGCGGGATGGTTGGCGCGGCGGCCTTTGGGCCCGAAGCCGCATATCGAACAGTAGACAATTTTCGGGTTGGAACGCCGGATATCCGTGTAGCCGATTCCGAGCCGCTCGGCCACGCCGGGACGGTTGTTCTCCACCAGCGCGTCGGCGCGGACCGCCAGCCGGCGCACCAGGTCGCGCCCGTGCTCCTTCTTGATGTCGATTACGACGCTGCGCTTGTTGCGATTGAAGTTCAGGAACGACGCGGTGAATCCGCCCTTCTCCGGGCGTCCGATTCTCCTCATCGAATCGCCTTCGGGCGGCTCGATTTTGATGACGTCGGCGCCCATGTCGCCCAGCAGCTGCGTGCAAAATGGGCCGGATACGACCTGCGTAAGGTCAAGAACGCGAAAACCTGCTAGAGGTCCGTCTGCCATAGAACTGATCCCTCGAAGACCCGGGTTAAAAACCAGATACTATCCCACGACAGGCTCCCGGGTCACGAGCCGGTGGTCCGAATAAAAAAGCGCCGGCCAGGGCCGCGCCATTTTCCTTCGGAGCCTCGTAAGTCGCGGGTGAAGGTTGCTTAGCCCTATGAGGAAGGCGGGTCAACCCAAAACGAGCGAAACCGCCCCGCGCCAATCACTTCCGACACCGCGTCCACGACGGACTTCGCGCATCCGGACGCCCGAAGCCTCTAGAGTGAAAGCCTTGTGCAGGGCGTATTTAACGCTTAGATGCTAACTTGTGAAGTCGTTCCGTAAATTCAGCATCTCTACAAGCTGAAGCCAGAGTGGAAGCCAGCTTCGCAACTCGCCCGGTTGCGATGCGCCGTGCCTGAAGCGCCTCCAGGAAGCACGTCTCGTCGCCGACTACGAAATGCCCTTTGTTTGCCACCATCTGTTCGAGTTCACCGAGCATCGTCAGCGCCCGACCCGTTTGCCCCAATTCCAGGCACCTTTGACCAAGCAGACTTAGCGAAGTGTAGACCGTCCGCTCGTCGTCCTCGATCTTGCTCCGCGCTATGGCCTCTTCCAACTTGGGTATCGCGCGTGCGTAGTCGCCGGCTTGATGCAGGATTATCGCGGTTTGGAGCTTGTTGTGTGCCGAAGGATTAAGCTTCTCTCTTTCAATTGAGAGAGCTTCCGCTTCGGCACAGCGAAGCGGCTCGGATATCAAGCAGAGGCTGACCAACTCGGAAAGTACGTATTCGAGTACCTGCGCGTCATTCCCTGCCTCGGCCTTTCTCCGAGTCTCCGAAAGCAACCTTTCGACACCGGCGAAATCTCCCTCCGCCATCAACTCCAACACGCGGCGGTTGAGTAAACGAAGATCCATGATTCAGCGTATAGCGGTTCTGCTAAAAGAACAGAATCTCTACAGCTCGACCCTGAGATCGAGGCGCGGACTGCTTCGCAGATGCAAAAACCTTTGCATCATCGCGGAGCCGCCACTATACGAATGGATTAGATCGAGATTGAAAAGGGACGGGAATCCCGAGTCATTGGGAGGGCCGAATCATGAGGGACGCCCCGACCACCGCAGTCGCGATCACTGCAGTTCTGGCTATTATCACCCTCTTCCCGGTATTGGCAGCGGCGAAAGAACAAGCGGGTATGGCCGCATGCTATAGCAGCAAGTTAGTCGGGCATCGAACCACGAGCGGGAAGCCCTACGATCCCAACGCACTGACCGCGAGCCACGCCACGATACCGTTGGGCACGCATGTCAAAGTGACCAATCTCAAAAACGGTAAGTCCGTCGTCGTGGTGATCAATGATCGAATGAAATCTGGGAAGATCATCATGGACGTTTCCCAACGGGCCTGCAAAGAACTGGAGTTCGGCTCGGGCGGCAAAGCCAAGGTAAAGCTGGAAGTCGAGCACTAGCCTGCTCCGGGCGCGATAGTCAGTCGCCGCACGGCTCGGGTGCGCTGTCGTGGCGGGTGAACATAATAGCCGACAGCTCCCAGCCCCGAAAACGTCGTCACTGCGAACCATAGAGGGTTCCTATTGATAATCGCCAGCGCTGCGAAAGCCGCCGCCGCGAGTAGACACACGGCTGCCGGGAATACGCCGCGCTTGTTGCGCGCGAACCATGCCGCGGCGGCCACTATCCCGATAAACCCGTCAACCACTTGGCCCGGCGAGTGAACGAGAAGGCCTCTGACAACGAGTCCGAGGCCCACCGCGGCAATCAGGACGTCAAACACGAGCCAAAGGCGCTTGTCCGGTTCCTCGCTGAGCAGATCGCCTCCAAACAGCACTCCGATCGCAAAGCCAGCGCATCCACCCAACATCCCCAATCCAACTATGGCCGTCGCGGCATGACGGTAAATCCCCAACCAGAAGACCGCCGCTCCCAAGCCTGAACCGACAAGACTGCCAAGGAACAGGAAAACGAAAGAAAGGGCAGTTATTCGAAACCGTTTCCAATCCACGATTCTCCTCCCTTGTGCGCCAAGCATCAGTAACGAGTCTAATGGGCAGCTATGATGACGGCCTGGCGGTGGACCAGATGACTCAGCGCATCACGAACGTGGCCGCGCGTCAACTACGAGTTAAGGCTTGCTAATGGCGCTAACGGGGAAGGATGGTGTGCCGGAAGGCGCAATCCCATGCGACCTGCTCTCCGCGAGATAATTACCTGATCTACGGGACAATACCGGAGACTTCATCGATTTCACGCCGTCTCGCTTTACGCAGGCATCGAATAACCGACGACGCCGCAGCGCTTTCTCTCCGAATTCCCTGGAGATCGGAACAGGAAATTTTAGTCACAGAACAGGGATTTCTACTGACGATCAAGGAATGTTCGGTCCGAATTAGCGATGACTCATTTCATAAGTGGTTGAGCAATTTCGTGGTGGCTCGAGGGTTAAGACATCAAATTGACAATGAGAGAATCGTTTTGATAGCTGGGTGAGAAACGTGGGGGAGATAAACGGCTGATGCCGTGGTCGGGAGACTGGCGATGGGATCAGTGTACATCCCGGATGAAGCGCGGATCTGTGATTCCCGAAGGTCTGCCATCGCTCGGGTTCACGCCTAATGACAAAGCTCAGGTGTGGGCCGACAACGCCGCCAATCACGAAAAGGAAACTATCATGAGTCAGACAGACGAACTCGAGAAACTCCCGGAAGCGCTGCCGAAATGGATCAGGGACCATGTGGAGCTCTACCTGTCCGATCCCGAAAAGGCTCACCTCTGGGATTCGACCATTGGCGGCGGACCGGGCCCGCTGCCGACACTGCTCCTCATCGCGCGCGGTGCGAAGAGCGGGAAGCTCCGTCCACTGCCGCTCCTCTACCAGGAGATGGACGGGAAATACGTCATCATCGCCTCGAAGGGCGGCGCGCCGACACATCCGGGATGGTACGTGAATCTCACGGTGAATCCGGAGTGCGAGATCCGGGTCGCCTCAAAGCGCAAGCGCGCGCGGGCTCGAACGGCGAGCGGCGACGAGCGAACGCGCGCCTGGAAGTAGATGGCGGAGATGTATCCGCCGTACGACGACTACCAAAAGCGAGCGGGTTCGCGACAGATCCCGGTTGTGGTTCTCGAGCCGACCGGCCAAGCCTGATCGCAACGCTCATCGCATAGCAGTATACTTGTAGCCTCGGGAGCGTCAGGGGGCTCGTTCGCGCCGCCTTTTGAGGTGCGGGCACGGGGACTCTCCGCAAGACAACCATTCTTTCGGTCGAGGGCTCCGATGCACTGTTCCAGTTGCGGTCACGAAAATCCCGCGGGCAACCGCTTCTGCGGCGGCTGCGGCGCGCCGCTCGCGAATCTCTGTCCGAAATGCGGTGCTGAGAATCCGCCCGACCATCGTTTCTGCGGCAAGTGCGGCGCGGCGCTCGGAGCGTCGGCTGCGAAGAAATCCGCGGAACCGATTCGCGTGGCCGACACGCCTGCCCCCGAGAATCTCGAAGGCGAGCGCAAAACGGTTACGGCACTGTTCGCCGACATCAAGGGATCGACCGAACTGGAGCAGGATCTCGATCCCGAAGAAGCGCGTGCGATTGTCGACCCCGCGCTCAAGCTGATGATCGACGCGGTCCAGCGCTACGACGGCTACGTTGTCCAGAGCACTGGCGACGGCATCTTCGCGATCTTCGGCGCCCCGGTCGCGCACGAGGACCATCCCCAGCGCGCGCTGTACTCGGCGCTTCGTATGCAGGATGAATTGCGCCGTTACTCAACCCGGCTGCGCGAGGCGGGCAACCTGCCAATAGAGGCGCGGGTCGGTTTGAACACGGGAGAGGTCGTGGTCCGATCAATCTCGA
>JBJKQX010000100.1:0-7488 GCA_046704965.1 Binataceae bacterium (SeqCode) | reverse complement strand
ATTCGTCGTCAGCAGATGAAGTGAGACGGCGCGACCTGTCCGCGGAGGAACACACCCGGGCAAAAGATTTGGGCGCCGCGATGGAAACCGCAGGATGGCTCCGCGGACCCGCGCGGGACAGCGTCGCCGACGCGACCGCCCGAGTCGGAGCGCAGATCGGCACGGTCGAGGTGCGAGTCGGAATAGCGCCGGACGGAACGATCGAACGTTTCCGGTTGCTGGGTGATTTTATCGCCAACTCATCCGCTATCGAACGGCTTGAGCAGGTGCTTCGTGGAAAACCGCTCGACTTTGACGCCGTGTCCGAAGCAGTTACAACAACCCTCGGCAACGGCGATAATTTCATCCTGGGCGCAGGGGACATCCGAAGTCTCGCCCGGCTCATAACGAGAGCACAATGAAGCGCGACGTCGCGGATTTGCAAATCGAATCGAGACCTGGCCCACAACCCGGCTCGCAACCGGCAGCGCAAAACGCCCACCGTGACAACCCGTCCGTGTCACCCGAGACGCTGGCCGATCTGTTCAGCGTCGAGGATAGAGCTGCTCGACGGTCCGTCGTGGAACGGATTGTCGCGGACGAAGGCCACGAACCCGGACGACACCTCGACGCGCTGCGACGGATACTGGCGAACCCGAATCCGCTCGTCAGGTGGACCGGTGCATACGTGATGGCCCGAATCGACGTTTACGATGCGCACGCGGCAAGCGTGTTTTGCGAAGCGCTTTCGAGTTCCGACCCCGACCGCCGATGGGCGTCGGCCCGGATGCTGGCGCGGCTCGGACTCAAGCAGCCCGCATCCGTCCGGCGCGAGCTCGTCACGGCGGCTCGATGCGACCATCCTGTCGCCCGGAGAATGGCTCTTTATGCCCTGCGTGAGATGGGCGCGGATGGAGAGGAGATCGTTTCGCTTGTCGAGGATGCGGTCCGTGCGTCGTCGACACTTGAAAGGCTCGCCGCGTTGTCGCTGCTCGCAAGCCTGGAGGACTGCTCCGACCGGGCGGCGTCGATCGCTTTAAGCTTGGTTCAATCGGACCCCGAAGTACGGGTGCGTCGTGCTGCCGCGGTCGCGCTGGGCAAGGTCGGAAACCGCGGCAAGACAATAATCGATACGCTTTCTCGCGCCGCCGCAAACGATTTCGACAAGTCGTTGGCGCGCGCCGCGGAGCACTCGCTCAGGAGGCTCAGTGACTAAGATGAAAGCGGAACCAGTTGCGATACTGTCGGAGCCGCGCGTGAGGGAATTCGTGGCTGCGGCGCGGGTAGCCAGGCTTGCCACCGCCGACGCCGAGGGGCAGCCGCATAACGTGCCGCTGTGTTTCTGGTTCGACGGCGCGCATTTCTACTTCGCTATCGACGACAAGCCCAAACGCGCGCGTGGTACGGGTATCAAGCGGATGCGGAACATCGCGCAGAACCCGCAAATCGCGCTGCTGATCGACCATTATGAGGAAGACTGGGCGGCCTTGGCCTACGTGCTCGTTCACGGAACAGCCAGAATCGTGGAAGAGCCCGAGGAGTACATGCTCGCACTGAGGAATCTGCGCGACAAATACACACAGTATCGCGCGATGACGCTAAGTCCCGAGCGCAATCCGGTCGTCCGTATCGACCCGCATCGTGTTCACGTATGGGGATCTCGCTTCGCGCCGTCGGTAGCCGCCCTGCAGGAAGCGCAACAGAAGAAAGCGGTCGCGGAGTCGTGAGTGGGCCATCAGAGGCGACCCGTGACGCATTTCGACGGACAACTCGCGCGGGTCTCTCGCGTTGCTCGCGCGTAGGCCGGGGGTCAGACGGTCGCCGGCGGCGCGCCGGCACGAGGCGAAGTCGTTTCGTCCGTCGCCCGTTTCTCTTTCGCCCGCGCGCAGCACCCGCTAGAGTCGCCCGCCAATGATTCGCGCATTGATATTCGATCTTGACGGCACGCTCGCCGACACCGAACCGCTCCATCTTGCCGCTTTCGCGGAGGTTCTCGCAGCGCAGGGAATCGAGCTTTCACGAGAGGATTATTTCGCTCGGCTGATTGGATACGACGACCACGACTGCTTCAGCGTTGTGCTCGGCGAAAATAATCGCCCTGCGGACGAGTACACGATAGGCGAGCTGACCGATCGCAAGGCCGCCGTCTATCAGCACATGATCGCGAATCGCGACGTCCTCTATCCGGGCGCGGAGCGTTTCGTGCGCGAGTGCGCCGCGCGATTCCCATTGCTGGTCGTGACCGGAACGCTTCGCGCCGAGGCCGAAATGATCCTCGGGCGGGCGGGACTTCGCGACTGTTTTCTGGACGTCGTCGCGGCCGAGGATGTCGAGCATGGAAAGCCCGAGCCCGACGGTTTCCTGCTCGCGCTCGACCACTTGGTCCGGATGCGTCGCGACGAGCCACCCATCGAAGCCGCCCAGTGCCTCGTGATCGAGGACACGGCCGCAGGAATCGAGGCGGCGTTGCGCGCCGGGATGCGGGTTCTCGCGGTTGAACAAAGCACGCACGGCGCCGCGCTCGCCAAGGCGGATCTGGTCAGACCGTCACTCGACCAAACTTCGCTCGACGACGTGCTCAGCGCTCTTTCCGACTGAGAGCGGGGAGACGACCGCTTACCGGGCCATCGACCGAACCAATGTGCTAAGCTTCGGTCCGGTGGCCGAGACACGAACCGAATTCCTGGTGGGGACGGCCTCCTGGACCGACCCGACGCTGGTCAAGTCCGACCTGTTCTATCCCGCCCATCTGAAGAGCGCCGAAGAACGGCTGCGCTTTTACGCCACGCAGTTCAGGACCGTCGAAGTTGACTCGTCCTATTATGCCCTGGCCTCCGAGCGCAACGCCGAGCTATGGCGCGAGCGCACTCCGCCCGGCTTCGTCTTCAACGTCAAGGCGTTTGCATGGCTCACGCAGCATCCGGCTGACCCGTCGCGGCTGCCGAAGAATATCAAGGAGATGCTGACCGCCGCGCAGCTCCGCGAACGGCGGCGTGGACGTCCGCCCCGGGAGGCGCTCGATATGGCTTTCCGGATGTTCTGGAGTGCGCTCGGGCCGCTGCGCGAGACTTCGCCGGAACAGACCGCGTCGCTGGGCATGCTGCTGTTTCAGTTCCCGCCCTACTTCGTCATGAACCCCGTCAATTTTGACTATCTGGCGTCGCTTCCGGAACGGATGCCGGGCGCGTCGATAGCGGTTGAGTTTCGCCATCCGAGCTGGGTCGCCGAAGAGCGGGCGCGCGCGGACACGATGCGTTTTCTTCGCGAGCATCGACTCTGCTACGTGTCGATCGACGCGCCGGAGGACAAATCGATCGTCCCGTCGTTCATCGAGGCGACCGGCGATCAGGCCTACGTGCGCTTTCACGGCCGCAACCGCGAAGCATGGTTCAAGCGCAATATCAGCGCGGCCGAACGTTACAAATATCTATATTCGGAGCGGGAGCTGGGCGACCGGAGCAAGGACCTGAAGGCACTCGCGCGTCGCGGCGTAAAACGCGCCTTGGTGATTTTCAACAATTGTTACGCGAATTTTGGCATACTGAACGCCGCCACGATGCAAAACATTCTGAAGCACTAGGAGCCCGATGAAGGCGCGAATCTATCAATTTATCGCCAGCCCTTACTGCGCCAAGGTGCGCAAGCTGCTCGATTACAAGGGCGTCGAGGCCGAAGTCGTGGAGGTCGACTACCTCGAACGCAAGGAGCTGCTGGTCGCTTCAGGGCAAATCATGGTTCCCGCGCTAACGCTCGAATCGGGCGAGACGCTGGTCGATTCGCACCGTATCGCGATGCGTGTCGAGGAACTGTATCCCGACCCTACGATCTTTCCGCCCGGTCAGCGCGGACTCCATCTGGCGCTTGCCCGCCAAATCGATACCGAACTGGCGGCAACGCTGTCCCGCGCCGGGCTGCCCGACAAGCTCGCGCATTACCGCCGTCAGGGGCCGGACCGCGAGGCTTTTTTCAGACTCATTCGCGACAGCAGACACGGAGCCGGGTTCTGCGAACGGACGGTGACTGAAAAGGAAGCTAACTGGAAACGCGCGATGGACGCGCTTTCGTTATTCGAGGAGGGGCTTGCGACGGTACCCTTCCTGACCGGCCGGATCGGTCTGGCCGACTTCGCCCTTTACGGGCAGCTTTACTCGCTGGTCTTTACCGGTGAACGCTCGCTGCCGTCCACGATGCCCGGGTTGCGAGCATTCTTCGATCGGATGGATCGAAACTCAGCCGCGCCCAATCCGCCCGCCTAGAGCTCGCTCGCCGCTGCCGAGGAAAATCCGCCGAACAGGGCCCCGGTGGAATCAAGCGCGACGTCATAGGGCGAAGGCGTCCGCCCCGGCACGAAAATCTGGTGGGTCTCGTCGAGCATCGCATACCCGACACATACGGCGAACGCGACGTAAGGATGGCCCGCCAGCGGCCCTCGGATCAGAAGCCAGAAAAGCACGCAGTATTCGGTGAAGTGCGCGGCCTTTCGCACCAACACGTGACCCACGGCAACAGTGGTTGCCGTGGCGCCGGGAATTAGCCACTGAAGGATCGGGTCGATAATTTTGGCGGTATTGGCGGCAGTAAACAGAGAGGTGGACAGCGTGAACATCAGCGCTATCCACACCAGGACCGGAGCCCATACCCACGCATTCGACCTCGAATTAACGGCAACGGAATTGGCCATTACGCATCCTGTCTAGTGTTCTTTCGAATATTCGGAAAAAACCAGCACGAGAAGCTCAAGTAAAATTGTTTATCAGCCGCACTATCAGTTAGCCAGCCGCGCCCTGTTACAAAGCGCGAGGATATGTGGCATTCGCCGGCTAAAAAAAACGCTCCTAAGTCTCAGTCTGGCCCGCGGGCGACAAACCACCGCGAATCATTTTGTAGCTGGACTTTAAGATCGATTGTGCCAGTCTGAAGATTGCGACTCTCCGAGAGGACGATATGGAATCTGTCCTGACCATTTCCGAACCTCGCTCGGCGCCTCCGTGCTCGATCGTTATCCTGGGCGCGTCCGGCGACCTCGCGCGGCGCAAACTTTTGCCAGCGCTGTACAACCTTGAAGCATGCGGCTTCGGGCTTTTGCCGCCCGAGACAGCCATCCTTGGATTCGCGCGAACCCGGATGACGCCCGGCGAGTTCCGCGATTCGGCGCGAGAGTCGGTCGGTGTGTTCTCACGGCTCGAAGTTCATAAACCCTGCTGGGAGACTTTCGAAAAAAGGCTCGATTATCTGCCGGGGCTAGACGATCCGGACGGTTTCGAGCGGCTTCGCGAACTCCTTGAAAAGACCGAGCGCGAGCGCAATCTCCCGCCGAACCGTATCTTCTATCTCTCGATTCCGCCCAATGCGATGCGCCGGTCGGTGGAGCGGCTCGCCGAAGCGGGACTAATCGCTGCGCCCGGCGGACGCCACTTCAGCCGCCTGGTGGTCGAGAAACCAATCGGACACGACCTGCAAAGCGCGCTCGAAATCAGCCAGACCCTGAACCGCTTCCTAGACGAATCGCAAATCTTCCGTATCGACCACTATCTCGGAAAGGAAACCGTTCAGAACCTGCTGGTCCTACGCTTCGCGAACACCATATTCGAGCGCCTGTGGGGAGCGCGCAACGTCGACCATGTGCAGATAACCGTGGCCGAGGACGGCGGAGTCGGTACGCGCGCAAACTACTATGACCAGTCAGGCGCGCTTCGCGATATCGTGCAGAACCATATGCTGCAGGTCCTGGCGTTGCTTGCGATGGAGCCGCCGGTCAGCCTGGATGCCGCGGCGGTACGCGAGGCCAAGCTTAACGTGCTGCGCGCGCTTCGTCCCGTTGGGGCGGACGGCGACGGGGCCATCGCGGTTCGAGCCCGCTACGCAGCGGGCCGGATTGGCGACGAGGAAGTTCGCGGGTACCTCGAAGAAAGAGGCGTGCCTTCCGACTCGCGCACCGAAACATTCGTCGCCCTGAAAGTATTCATCGACAACTGGCGATGGTCGGGCGTGCCGTTCTATCTGCGCACCGGCAAGCGCCTTCACCATCGCGAAAGCCTGATCGCGGTTCAGTTCAAGGAGGCGCCGCGTATCCTGTTCAACCGCAGCGGCAACCTTCCCCCCAATTTCCTTACCGTGCGGATTCAGCCCGACGAAGGATTCTCGTTCGACGTGATGACCAAGGAGCCGGGCCTTGGACTCGCTATCAGGCCGGTCCAGATGGATCTGAAATATTCAGGAGCGTTCAGCGGACCGTCGCCGGACGCGTACGAACGGCTCCTGCTCGACGTGATGACGGGCGACACTACGCTTTTCCCGAGCGACGCGTTCGTGCGCAAGTCGTGGGAGTTCGTCCAGACAGTGCTCGACTCCTGGGCCAACGAGGCGCAGGCGCCGGTTTACCAGTATCCGGCGGGAAGCTGGGGCCCGAAGGAAGCGGACGCGATGCTCGCCGCCAACGGTCACAAGTGGCTCAATCCCGATAAGCGTTGAAACGTGCGGTCGCGCCCGCCGAGGCTGAAATGCGCCGCGTCGCGCGAGGCTCGGGTCGGTTCAGGAATTCGATAATTCGCCGTAGCGATTCCATCGATAAACGAGCGCCGAGGCAACCCAACTGGTGAGAAACACGCTCACCACTATCGCTCCAACGAGGCCCAGATGGTCGTTCACTTGAGCGACCGCTCCCCACAACAAGCCATTCCATCCGAGGCTCCCTGCGAGCAGATCCAGCACCTCAAGGGCCGCGATCGCTATCGCCATCACGACCGATACCGCGGTTATCGTCAGGTTGTACCAGAGTTTGCGCACCGGCTCGGCAAAAGCCCATCCGTAGGCTCCGACCATCAGCGCACTGTCGGTAGTGTCGACCAAGGCCATGCCCGCTGTAAAAAGCACCGGGAACACCATCGTCCACCAGATCGACATCCCTTGCGCCGCATGGCTGGCCGCTACTCCGAGCAGCGCCACCTCCGAGGCGGTCTCGAAACCAAGACCAAACAGCATACCGATCGGATACATGTGCCAACTCTCCGAGACCCATTTGAACAGCGGTCGAAATATGCGCGTCATAAATCCCGCGTCGGAGAGAAGAACTTCCAGGTCCTCGTCGACGCGCCGGACACCGCTGCGCACGAGTCGCAGGTTGTGCCACGCCGTCTTTAATATCGTCATGTTGGACAAGGCAATCGCTATCAGGAAGGTCGCGGAAACAACCGTGGCGACAATGCCCGCGACGTGCCGCCACGACTCGAACCGCGATTGCAGCATCTGGGCCGAGACCGCAACCATGACCGCAACGATAATCACTACGGTCGAATGGCCGAGCGAAAAAAACAAACCGACCGAAACCGGGCGCTTGCCCCGACGCATCAGACGGCGCACCACGTTGTCAATCGCCGCGATATGGTCCGCGTCGAGCCCGTGCTTGAGGCCCAGGACGTAGGACAATGCTGCCGCGCCAACCAGCAGAGGCTTTCCGCCGAAGACAATCACCGCCCACGCCCACGCCAGCAAATTCCCCGCAATCAGCAA
>JBJKQX010000099.1:0-5651 GCA_046704965.1 Binataceae bacterium (SeqCode) | reverse complement strand
CACCTGCTGAATCTCGTTGTCGTCGGCAAAGACCAGTCGGAGGTCGGGAGCCAGCGAGGGTTCGAGCTGAATCCCGTTGAAGCGTTTGTTGTAGGTGACCAGTCTCAGGGTCTCCGAAATGAGAGCGTTCAGGTCGACGGGCTTGCGCTGGGCGGCGGAGGGCCGTGCGAAATTGACTAGGTCCTTGAGCGTCCCTGAAATTCTGGTTATCTGCGACAGCATCGTGTGCAGTGTGGTACGCCGGCTTGGGTCGCTTTCGCCGGGCAGAAGCGACTGAACCAGCGATGAGATGGACGCCAGCGGATTGTTGACTTCGTGGGCGACGCCGGCCGCAAAGGTTCCCGCAGCGGCCAGCCGCTCGGCCTTGAGCAGCGTGTCGAGCATCTCGCGCCGCTGCGTCACGTCGCGCAGGATCATCTGGATGAATTTCTGGTCGCCGTAGGAAATGATGGCCGAGTTAACGTCGAAGAAGAACTGACCCAGTGGCAGGTCGTAGGTCTGGTCCGAGCCGCGTTCCAACACACGCTGCAGATGCGCGACGGTATCTTCACGCATCTCGGGCGGAACGAGATCGGTTACGGGCGCGCCGAAATGACTGGTGAGCGAGTCCTTGTCGGCGCCCACCACGGCGTGCACCTTCTCGGCAGCCGTGTTGGCACCGATCATCCGCCACGTCTGCGGTTCGATCTCGTAAATCACGTCGGGGGCGTGGTCGATCGAACTGCGATATTTTTCCTCCGACGCTCTGAGCGCGCTCTCGCGGGACTCGATATAGAACCAAGACACCATCAGGCGCCGTTCGTCGATCGACGCCACCACCACGTCGCGAAATTCTTCGCCCTTGCGGCCGTGTATGATCGCGCGGATGTGCTTCAGGATCACCTGTTTGAGCGCGATGTGAATGGTGTTGAACTGCGACGGCGTCGCCCGCGCCAGCATCCCCTGCTGACAATGCTTTCTCAGATGAACGTAGGTGCGAAGATCATCGAGGTCGCGCAGGTGATAGAGGAACCGTATCAGGGCATTGGCAAGGACCTGATTCAGTTCTCCGGGTATCTGGTTGAGCGTCGGAAGACCGAAAATTGACCGCACGGCCTCCTCCCACTCACTGACGATCCCCTCGAAATGGCTCTCGATAAGATCGGCAACTTCGGCCCTGACCGCGCGGCTTTCCGCTTCGCGGCTATATAACGACCCGAACAGCGCTCTCAGCAACTGTTCGATCGTATGCAGGTGCTGCTGGATTGCTTCCGCTTCGCCGGGGGCCGGATAAATCGGCGAATCCGAGGGTTGCTGAAACCGCTCGATTTCACCGAGGCGACAACATCCGCAAGATTCCGATTCAGTCATATGACCACTTGCTCAATTAAACTTGCTTGTATCGGGGGTCCGACCCGACCATCGCCCGAGTCGTGCGGCTGCCCTGTCAACCGCGCTGACTTATAGACGATAGTACGCAAAATGCCAAGCCGGCAACCCGTAATTGTTTGCAGGTTGCGAATCGTGCGGATTTAGTCGCAAAAGGTTCATCAATCAACCCAATTCGTTCTTCAGAAGCGTTGTCAAACAAAAAACTTCAATAGGATAAAGGTCTTTCCTTGGCATGCCTTTGGCAGTTAAGACTGCCGGTGGCTATCGAAGTCGAAGTAAAGCAGCCGTTCGCTTGCCATGGGAAATTCTTCGCCCGAAACGGGGAGAAGATCTTCTTCAAAGCGATGCGCCTCAATGGGCTTAAGACCCCACTCGATTTCCAAGCCAAACTAAGCCTGCTCAAGCGCCTCAACAAGCTCAAGGCGGCCCATACCACCGGACTGATTCTCGCGCAGGAGCACGCAGATGCGGTTCTCGACCTCGCGTCACAGGCAGGGCTGCCGGCACTGGTCGAACTCGAGGTCGCCCGCGACGAACTTCTTAATCCCGCCGCGACGCGCGCGGCGATCGAGCGCATCGGTCATCTGCTGGCTTTGTTCACCGGCCGAGCAGGTCTGGCGGGTTATATAATCAAGTGTACCGTCGAACAGGATGTCGTTCGCGCCCATGGACTTGAGCGCGTGCGTCGCAGTCTTGCGCGGCTCATAGCCAGTATCCGGGAGTACGACGAGCGCGCGCTGGTAGCGGTTCGCCATCGAGCCGACACGCGGGCGCTCGCCCTGCTCGACGAGGATTTCATTTATGCGCACGTTCCGCCGCTCGATCCCGTCGAGCTGCGCGAATACCTGCTGACGCTTCACAATATCGCCGAAGCCCGCCCTCTGGTCGTCGAGTTCGGCAACGCATCGCCGGGGCAGGACGAAGCGGTTGAAGTCGCATTTGGGAGCGGAGCGGCTGGTGTGGTGGCTCAGCCCGTTCCCGCCCCGGCATCAGAGCATTGGCTCGGCACTCGTACCTTGAAGGCGTCGGAGCTGATGCCGTTCATGACCTTGAACGGGACCTGCCCGCCGCGGCCGTCGCGCACGCCGATGGTCTCCGTGATCGTCTGTGCCTACAATGCCGAGCGGACGATCCGGCCATGCCTGGAGTCGTTGCGCAAGCTTAATTATCCGAACTTCGAGATTATCGTGGTGGACGACGGCTCGCGCGACGGCACCGCCGAAATCGCTGCAGCCTACTCCGACTTCAGACTTATCCGCCAACCTAACCACGGTCTCGGGTATGCCCGTAACGTCGGACTCCACGCCGCGGGTGGCGAAATCATTGCTTACACAGATTCGGATTGCGTGGTCGATCCGGACTGGCTCACCCTGCTGGTGCGCACGATGCTTGAGCAGGGCAGTGACGGATGCGGCGGTCCCAACTACGCTCCTCATGAGGACGGCCGGATCGAAGCATGCGTCGCCTCTGCGCCCGGAGCGCCGTGTCCCGTGCTCATCGGAGAAGAGACAGCGGAGCATCTTGCGGGATGCAACATGGCTTTTCGCAAGGAGGCGCTGCTCAGGATTGGTGGTTTCGATCCGCAGTTTACCGCCGCGGGTGACGACGTCGACGTCTGCTGGCGGATGATCGACGCGGGCTACCGGCTTGGCTATTGTCCCGCCGCCTTCGTCTGGCACTTCCGCCGCAACACGGTGAAGGCCTACTTCGCTCAGCAGCGCGGTTACGGGCGGGCGGAGGCGATGCTCTACGCGCGCTATCCGGAGCGGTTCAACATTCTGGGCCAGATAAAATGGCGCGGTACGGTTCCGGGTCTCGCGCGGACGGTTCCCGGCGGCGGGTCGAAGCGTGTCAATTGGAACGCATCGCGCGCCGGCGTGCCGACGGTGTTCGACCCTGCGCTCGGCGTCGCGAGCTTTCTTCCCCTGACGTTCGAATGGATGGCGGCGTGTGTGCTGGCGGCGTTCGGATGCTTCATGTTCGACGTTTCGGTTATGCCGGCGCTTGGGATGCTCCTGCTGGGACCGATATGGGCGCTGCACTACGCGCGACGTGCGCAAATCGAGAAGTGTCACGACGGGTTCTTCTCCCGGATGGTGGTTGCGTACCTTGCCTGGACGGGTCCTTTGGTCCGCGCAATCGCCCGCTTCAGGACGCAGGCGCGAGCACGCGCGGTTCCCGAGCGTGCGCCGGGCGGGGAATATCGGGCCTCGATTTCATGGCTCACGCGCTCGTTCAGTCTCGCCTACTGGAGCGAATCCTGGGTCACGCGCGACAGGCTTCTTGAGCGGGCGGCCGCTTGTCTCAGCCACAGCGGCCATCCCGCAATCGCCGATTCAGGATGGCACGACTTCGACCTCGAAGTGATGCCCCGCTTGTGTACCCGTGTTCAGCTCAGATCAGCCGACGAAGGGCATGCGGGTGGCCGGGTGAAGACTCTAGTGCAGGCGCGGGTCAGGTTGAGCCCGTTTGCGATGGCCGTACTCGGGCTCGGCGCGGGCCTGGCGAGTGCGGCGTCGCTACTCTCCACGGAACTTCCGGCGCTGGTGGTGTCTTCTCTGGTGCTTGTCTTCGCGGCGTACGTGCTCGGCACGATGGTGGTGTCGGGCAGGCTGGTGTGTAGTGCGCTTCAGAGCGCTGCGGACGAACTCGGCTTGATAGCGTTGCCGGGCAAGGTCTCGCGCAGCGCCGCTGCGGCGGCGCAACCGGTCGAGGATCTTGAGTCGCGGGCGCCTGCCCTGGAATTGGGAAATCAAGGCGTTCAGCGCGGCTGACTGCTGCAAGCTTCCCACCGATTCTCAACTCTTTGCCGGGCTTTCCGTCTTTATCTCAGCGGTACCGAGCCATTCGGCTCTCGTATTCCGGTTGGTTCTGAACGAACTCATCGCCGCTATCCGCGACGTTTCGCTTCGCCGACGCTCGTTTTTGCAAGCGGTGCATGGCGGGTAACATAAAGTCAGTGCTTGTCCCGATCGGAGCCGCCGGTCGCGAGCTAAAGCGGACCGGGTCGTTCGGGACTGAAGTGGCGCTTTTCCTATGTCGGGAAGACGCGGCGTGGCCAAAAAGCTAAGGTCTCGGAAGCCGTCGGCGAAGGAAACTCTCCATGCCAGACCAACAAAACAGTCCTCGCCAGAGACCCCCTCGCCCGGGAGAGCAGCCGCTCAAGCCGTTTCCGTACTGGTGGCTGTTCCTGGCCCTCCTGCTGCTATGGACGGTGCTCTCATGGTGGCCCCATCCGCATCCGCGGGCCAACATCCCCTATTCGACATTTGTCGCCCAAGGGCGGGCCGACAACATTCTCGCGGTTCACATCACCGGCGCCACGATAACCGGAACCTTCGCGAAGCCCCTGCTGTGGCCCCAACCAAAGACTGAAACCAAGACCGGAGCGAAGACCACCGGCAAAGCCGCTTCCTCCGTGAAATCCCAATCCGCGGCGCCATCCGAGAAGTCCAAACCCGGTCCGTCTCAAACAGAGCAACATCCTCCGACGCATTACCGCGAGTTCCAAACGATCTTTCCCGCATCAATCGGCGATCCGACCCTGATGCCTCTGCTCAAGTCGCATAATGTCATCGTCAAGGTGTCGGAGCCGTCCACGAACTGGCTTTTCACAATGCTCATAGAGTGGCTGCCGCTCCTTCTTCTGTTCGGAGTGTTCTGGTGGATGATCAGCAGGGCGGGCCGGCAGCAATCCGGCCTGTTCGGGCGGCTCGGACAGATGAAAGCGCGGCGTTATTCGAGCGAACAGCCGCGAATAACGTTCAACGACGTTGCGGGAGCCGATGAAGCTAAGGCGGAACTGCAGGAAGAGGTCGATTTCCTGCGGAATCCGGGTAAGTACCACGAGGTTGGCGCACGTATCCCGAGAGGCGTTCTGCTGGTCGGAGCACCTGGGACGGGTAAAACCCTGATGGCGCGGGCGGTCGCCGGCGAGGCCGGGGTCCCGTTCTTCAGTATCAACGCTTCCGAGTTCGTCGAGATGTTCGTTGGCGTGGGCGCCAGCCGGGTTCGCGACCTGTTCCGACAGGCCAAGGAAGCCGCTCCGGCTATCGTGTTCGTCGACGAGCTCGACGCGGTCGGGCGACGGCGCGGTGCGGGCCTCGGAGCGGTCAACGACGAACGCGAGCAGACACTCAACCAGCTGCTGGGAGAACTCGACGGTTTCGACGAGCGAACCGAGGTCATCATCCTGGCCGCGACCAATCGCCCCGACGTTCTCGACCCCGCGCTGCTGCGTCCGGGTCGCTTCGACCGCCAGGTGGTGGTCGCGCTTCCGG
>JBJKQX010000098.1:0-4960 GCA_046704965.1 Binataceae bacterium (SeqCode) | reverse complement strand
CAGTAGTCCTTTGCTCGTTGAAGTCCCTTGCTCTTTGTCGGATCTCCCGAAAGACTCCCGGTTGTGTCGTTTCCTGCTCGCGGAGCGGGATTTGCGGCACACCGGTGGCTGTGCGTCGTTCCTGGGGACACTCGGCTGGGCAACGGGAAAGGGCGTTGAAGCAGGAAAGGGGCCTCTGTGCGCTGCGTATTGCGCCGCACCACTTCGTCGCCGGCCGAGGCGTAGCCACGCGCGCCTTGGGCGTCGAACTCCACTTCGCCACAGGCCTTGCACCGCCAACCCGACGGACCGGTGACCCTGGTCCTGGTTCCGGCACTCTCCATCGTGAAGCTTCGCTTTCGAACCGGGCCATGCCATTGCGAGAGCCGCAGTCGCTACACCTAGGTCCATGGCCGGTTGCAGAATTCCTGAAGCGTTAGTGGGTCCCGAACGTTTGTCGATGGGGCAGTGGGTCGGGGGTTCCAGGGTTTTGGGATTCGCCGCCGGTTCAACGCGCCGGAGATCCATTGTCGGCTCCGCTGTTTTCGCCTCCCCTGAGAGCGACACCTGACCGGGACGTGCCCCCTTGACTTATTCGCTATCCGTACTAGACTCAGCGTCGTGGGCCCTACGGGGTCTTACGAATTTAGGCCCCCGGTGTCTGGTCCGATAACGAGCCACACGCCGGGGTTTTTTTGTGCTCGTGAAGGGAAGATAAAGGGGTATGGTGCAGGGGGCAGACGCGCCCAACCGAGCGGCGCTGTTTGTAGACGGCAACAACTGGTATCACGCCATCCGGGAAGCCAAGATCGATAATCGGTTTCGGCTCGACTACGCAAAGATTTCCGAGAAGCTGAGTGCTCCACGCAAGTGGATAGCGACGCGCTACTACATCGGGCGTGTTCAACAAACGCAGGATCCTTCGTCTTACGCGGACCAGCGAAAATTTGTTGATCAGTTGGAAAAGACCGATTCCCGCATAACCGTCCATTTTGGACGCATCGAACCGCGGATCAAAGAAAATGCGGCTGCGAAGGAGTTGCGTCGGTACATACACGCCTTGGACAAGAAAATCGATCGCACGCTTTTTAGAGAGCTTTTGGAGATAACCAAGCGGCACGAGGAGGTTCTTGTCTACGTGGAAAAGGCCGTGGACGTAAACTTGGCGGTCGACATGGTCACAATGGCGGCCAACGACTCGTACGATACGGCCTATCTGCTAACAGCGGACGGCGACTTTACTAGCGCGGTAGACTTCGTGCGAAGTAAAGGTAAGAAAGTCTTCGCCGCGTGTCCCGGGCACGGGGCCGAACTGGCAAAGGTCGTAAACACATTCATCCATCTGCCGTCCGGCTGGTTTAGTGACTGCTACACGTAGTCGGGGCGAATCCTCGTTCTCCTCGCGCAAGCTATAACCGTTTACCTTTGACCCCCGCAGAAATGAGAAGAGGCTTGACCAGGCGGTTCAGCTTTGCGGGGTCGGCGCTTTCTGGTCGTCCGCTTCCCCGGTTTCACCTCGCCTGAGCGCGAGTTCCAGGGCTTGGCGTACATATCGCTGGTAGGGAATACCGCGGCGGCGTGCATCGGCGCGGACAGCTTTCAGCAGTTCCGCGGAGATCCGCAGGTTTATCGACTCCCGCTTGGGCTTGTATTCGAACGGAAACGGTTCAAGATTCCCGGCGCTGATGTAATCGGACAGGTCGCGTTCCAGGAGCTTCTCCGCATCTTTATCGCTTCTTAGCGCGGGCAATTTCCTGCTCATCGTGGGACCAAAGAATCGGGCTTACCCGGTAGCGGTACGGGTTCCAACTCGAGAACTTCCTGTTGTTCTTTGGCGAACCCAACGAGATCTTCACGCAAGCGGGCGAGTGCTTCGCGGGTTACGCTGAAGTTGGTCATGACCTTCTGCAGTTTGAGATCCAGTCCGTAGTTGCGGTGAAAGACGTTGCGGAATGCGCGTAGCTCCTGGAGCGTTGAGCAGGTTTCCTCCGATATTACAGCGGGCCTGACCTCGGGCCACTCGTAGCCCATCCTGTCCACGAGCTGCCTGTGCCAATCGTCGCCCTGAGGAAGTTCACCCTCGAACGTCTTCGCTACCAGCCTGAACAGGTTTTCCACTCCGCCATAGATTGACTGAATTCCCTTCGCCAAGGCCGCGGCCAACTTCCATTCTTCGTATTCAGTCAGCCCTGGGGGCGCTTGGTTAATTTCTCTTTCGAGATCGAGACACATTCGGTATTCGCGCAGGATCTTCTCCCACTCAAGAGAAACATCAATGAATAGTCCGCGCATCCTTTGCTCCCTTAAGCATTGAACTGAGCAACCGATCGTCGACCTCGTCAGCGAAAATCAGGTCGAAGGGCAAGCCCCCCATCAAGCTCTCGATCTTCAGCCAAAGCTTTCCACGCTGCGCCTCCGGAACCGGTGAGAGTATCAGCAGGTCCACGTCCGACCACTCTCCGAAGGTCGCATCCTCGCGCGCAAGCGATCCGGTTACTCGCGCCTCGAACCCGTCGGCAGCGAGCATGGCCAACGCGGCGCTCGCTGCCGACACTGCGCGTTTGCGTCGCTCGGCGCGGCGCGACGCCGTCAGTTCGGAAAGGGTCGGATAACCATTCATAACCACATCATTTTAGCGCGAAATCTCGGGTCCATGAACCGGACTAAGTGGCGGATATTTTCAGATTTACGAGTGCAGCTCCGGTTCGATTTTGCAGGCGGTCTCGGTGGGGCCGTAAATGGATATCCGCAGCTCCCGAACCACGCACGATATTCCAGCCGTCCATCCTGCCCCTGCGAATCGGGTAACCGGGTAAACCGCCCGCTACCAGTTCAGCCCCTCGGATGTTCGAACCCGGGCGGAAGTTCACCGCCTGGATGCACCTCTACTCCTTCGAGCAGTTCATCGGCCAACGATGCAACGTTCCGCGGCAGCATTTTGAGTTCCGGCTGCGAAAAGGGCAGGTGCGGCATGAACCTCAACACCAGCTCGGCGACCAGGAAAGCCTGCTCGCGATCCTTGGGTTTCTTCAAAGCCTCCCGGCCGGGCTGTTTGCTCAACCAGAGCTTGTGAATCGCGAAAACTCTGGGATCCGGGACCGTAAACGGCGCAGCAAATCCGTCGTCGCCGATGACGATCTGTCGGAACCTGGGTGACGAAAGATACCAGTCGAGGTGCTCTGTATCCGCGGCCTTCAGGTCGCTCTTGTCCGCGCGCGGAGGCTTCGGCATTGGCTTGATGAGGTCAACCATGAAACCCCGATCGTTGACCGCGCGAAACGTCCGTTTCTTCATGATGGTGAAGGATCTATCCACCTTGCGGAGAATGCCGGTTAGCCCCTCTCGCCTGGCGTCGCTCACGAGCAACTGCAACGAGCGCCGCGACTCAGCCGGGAACGCGGGATTTTGGCCTGACAGGATTTGAATACCGGAGGCGGCTTCGTACGTGTACAAAGCGTTGGTGCCGACGATCAGTGCCGCCTCGTCGAGTCCTGCTCGCCACAGTGCCCTTGCGATTGCGGTGATCAGACGCGGCACCCGCGCGACCCGGGCAGCCTTGCAATATCGCGCCTGCTCCTCGAGTCGGTGGCGAAGCCCGGATTCCCGCTCTTTTGCCTCGGTCTTGTCACGCTTGAACTGTGCAAGAATCCTTTCCGTCGCGGGGGTCCTCGGACCCAGGCTTTTGCCGTAACCGCGGCGGTCGCGGGAACGGAACAGGTACTCTTTTCCGGCGACGGTCTTCCAGTGCATTCCGCCTTGCAGGGCTTGCAGGCGAGTCAATGCGTCAGCCTAGGCTTCAAAGAGCTGCTGGGTATCCACCACCGTCCTGAGTTGCTCATACGAGAGCTCTGCGTACAGGCGTTCCTGGGAGTTGGAGTTTTCCTTCGCCGGAGGCATACATCAAGTTTGAAGGAAAAAAGGTCATTGATACAAGGATTTTTCCTTCGTTTTGCCAACTTTGGTCAATCGAAGGAAAATTACCTCTGTCGTCACGAGCCCCGTGTACGCGAAAAAAGCGCCGACATCATCCAAAGCTTCCTGTGCCTAAACGCTTGATGGGCTGGCCGTTGCAATCAGCCAGCGGTTCGCGTTAAATAATTCCTCGTGAGGAACGACTTATGACATTTGCAGCCCTGACGCCACGCGAGGTGGCCGAGCTTTCCGGGACCTCCCGGCATGTCGTGGAGAAAGCCATCGAACAGCGCGTGCTGCGGGTTCGTAAGGTAAGAAATCAATCCGATACGCGATATCGCCGGCGTGTGTTGCCGGTTTACGCCGTGGCGTATGCGGCGACAGTCGGAAGGTTGAATATCAGGTTGACGACTACGCACAAGAGGCGTCTGGCGAGCGAACTCGCCAAGCTGGGCCCAACTGAATTTCGCCGGGCTCGGGTGGAGCTGACCGCGGCAGTGGAAGTCAACGTTGGCAGTCTCGTGGGGGAAATCATGGAGCGGACGGACCGCTATCTGAGCGCCCGCGACAACTCGATAGTCACCGACGGGAAAATCATGGGCGGAACACCCGTCATCCGGGGAACCCGCATGACGGTCTACTCCGTGCTCGGCCGGATCGAGCATGGAGAAACCATCGAAGACATCCTCGCTGACAACCCGGACCTGTCGCGCGAGGCGCTTGAAGCCGCGGTCACGTACGCCCGCACCCATCCGCTCATGGGGCGACCCGTCGGACGTCCATGGGCCGCCGTTGCGTGAGGCTTTTTATCGATGAGTGCCTGTCCCCTCAGATAGCGCTCCGGCTGAACGAGACGGGTCTCCATGCCGCGGTTCATCCGCTTCACGTTGGCCGAAGGGGCGAGCCGGACCACCTTGTTCTGGTTCGATGTATCGACGAATGGCGGGGAGTAGCCGTGGCACACCCTGGCGCATCGGGTATGGACTCGACGCCATATATGTCTTAGAGTCCATATTTGGAGGCGGTGGCTTGGACTGCCGAGATTCCAGCGTGCCGCACGCCTTCCAGG
>JBJKQX010000097.1:0-4510 GCA_046704965.1 Binataceae bacterium (SeqCode) | reverse complement strand
ACCCGGTCACGAATTCGCTCCTTGGGTCCGACCAGTGCGAGCGCGTCGACCAAACCGTCGGGTACGGCAGCGGTCGCTTCCTTCTTTTTGCCTTCGAGGAAAAGATCCTGAATCTTTTTTGCCTCGCCGGGCCATCCCTGGCGACTTACGTGATCGGTGTAGTAGTTCTTGCCGCGCGCTCCCATGCCGCCCACGTAAAGCGCGACGCCCGGCTTGAGCATTTCGCGGCAGGCCTGCACGTCGTCACCCACGACCACATTGAGCGAGGGCGCGATATCGAAGTCCTTCCAGCTCTTGCCGCCACCGGCCTTACTGAAACCGGCCTCGATATGCTTGGTGAAGGTTTCGACTCCTTCGGCCGTGGTCCAGATGGGGATGAATCCGTCCGCGACCTCGGCTGCCGTCTCGATGCCCTTGGGCGAGATGGTCGCCGTGTAAATCGGGATGTCGGAGCGGCCGTGCAGGATGCTCCTGAGCGGTTTGCCGAGTCCCGACGAGCCCGCGCCCCGGTACGGAATCTGATAGTACTCGCCGTCGAATTCGACCGGCTTCTCGCGCTGGAAAATCTGGCGCATGATCGCGATGTATTCGCGGGTGCGCTTGAGCGGCTTGCCGTAAGCGACTCCGTACCATCCCTCGACCACCTGCGGCCCGGAGGGACCCAGCCCGACGAGCATGCGTCCGCCCGACAACTGGTCGACCGTCATCGCCTGCATCGCGCACATCGCGGGCGTCCGCGCAGGCATCTGCATAATCGCGGTGCCGAGTTTTATCTTGCTGGTTTGGGCCGCGATCCATGCGAGCGGCGTGATCGCGTCATTGCCCCACGCCTCCGCGGTCCACACCGAATCGTATCCGAGCGACTCGGCTTCCTTGATTCTGCCGATGTCGATTTGAATCTGAGGGCCGAATCCCCCGGCCATCAATCCGAGTTTCATAGCGAATTTCTCCCCTGCTATTTCAGGCGACCTCGAACAAGCCGGCTGCGCCCATCCCGCCACCAACACACATCGTGATTACCACGTAGCGTATGCCGCGTCGCTTGCCCTCGATAAGCGCGTGTCCGACCATCCGCGATCCGCTCATCCCGTACGGATGCCCGATCGAGATTGCGCCGCCGTTCACGTTGAGCAGCTCGTCGGGGATGCCCAGCTTGACGCGGCAATATATGACCTGACAGGCGAACGCCTCGTTGAGCTCCCAAAGACCGATATCGTCCATGCGAAGGCCGTTGCGCTCGAGCAGCTTGGGAATCGCGAAGACCGGCCCGATCCCCATCTCGTCGGGTTCGCATCCGGCAACCGCGATACCGCGATAGATTCCGAGCGGCTGAAGACCGCGCTGTTCAGCCTGCTTGCGCTCCATCAGCACGCACGCCGACGCGCCGTCCGAGAGCTGGCTTGCGTTGCCGGCGGTGATGAATCCGCCGGGTCCCTTGACCGGCGGCAGTGCGGCCAGACCTTCAAGGGTGGTGCCAGGCCGGTTACACTCGTCGCGATCGAGCGTGACCTGCTGGCGTGTGGTTTCGCCGGTCTTCTTGTCCGTGAACACCTTGGTGACGGTGCTGGGCACTATTTCGTCGTCGAAGCGCCCGGCCTGTTGCGCCTCGAAGGTGCGACGCTGACTCTCGAAAGACAATTGGTCCTGCGCCTCGCGCGAGATGCCATAGCGCTTGGAAACCACCTCGGCCGTATCGATCATCGCCATGTACAGGTCGGGAGCCCGCTCAAGCACAATGGGATCGGCCTGGCGGTACGGGTTCATATGCTCGTTCTGAACCAGGCTGATCGATTCCACGCCGCCCGCAACCACGGTCTGCATCCCGTCGGCCATGATTTCCTTGGCGCCGATTGCGATGCTCATCAGTCCCGAGGAGCACTGACGGTCCACGCTCTGACCTGCCACGCTGACCGGCAGCCCCGCGGCAATCACGCACTGGCGCGCCACGTTGAATCCCTGGGTTCCCTGCTGCAGCGCCGCACCCATGATGACGTCGTCAATCTCGGCGGGTTCGAGACGCGCACGCTCGATAGCAGCCTTGATGATGGGAGCGGCCATGCTCGGCGACTCGGTGTCGTTGAATGCGCCGCGGTATGCCTTACCAATAGGTGTCCGGGCGGTGGATACGATAACGGCTTCTCTCATTAAACAAACTCCTTGATGGCTGTGAACGGACTACGGCGCGGCGACCTGAGCGAGATATTGGCATGAATCCCGCGATTCCTGCCAGACTTGGCCGGAGGGCCGAAAAGGTTCGAAGAACCCAAAGTATATTGATACTTAACGTGCCAATATGTCATGTTCCACGAGGTTCACAAACATATCAGGAGGAAGCGCGATGGCGCGCATCTATCGCATTTACGGCGCCGAGATGTCGCCGTACTCGGTTAAGGTTCGTTCGTATTTCCGCTACAAAGGCATCCCGCACAAATGGATTATCCGCAACGCCGACAGCCAGGCGGAGTACCAGAAGTACGCGAAACTTCCGATCGTTCCGCTGGTCGTGACGCCCGACGACGAGGGCATCCAGGACTCCACGCCGATCATCGAGCGTATCGAATCCGAGAATCCTGAGCCGTCGATTCATCTCGCCAACCCTGTCCCCGCGTTCGTCTCAACGCTGCTTGAGGAATGGGGCGACGAGTGGGGCAACAAATGGATGTTCCATTACAGGTGGGCACGCGAGGTCGACCAGCTCGCCTCCGCCGGGCGTATCGCGCGCGTCATGATGCCCAAAGCGGACGAGAAACAGCTTGCCGACATGACAGACAAGGTGCGCGAGCGGATGGTCGGTCGCGTATGGTTCGTCGGCTCAAACGAGCAGACCGCGCCACAAATAGAGGATTCGTTTCGCGAAACACTCACTCTGCTCGACGCGCATCTGGCCGATCGGCCCTACCTGTTCGGCAGCCGCCCCGCCTTCGGCGACTTTGCCGTGTGGGGCCAGATATACAACATGTGGACCGATCCCACGCCGGGCGCGCTTATCGAGGCAACCGCGCCGGGCGTCTTGGCATGGGTGCACAGGATGCTATGGCCACGCGCGGAGGGCGACTTCGAACCATGGGCCTCGCTTGAGCCGACGCTGATGCCGCTGCTGGAGCGCCAGGTCGGGCGTCTGTTCATGCCGTGGACGATAGCCAACGCGGCCGCAATCGCGGACGGGCGCGAAGAGTTCAGCGTCGAGCTGGACGGCACCACGTGGACTCAGAAGCCGCAGAAGTATCACGCCAAATCTCTCGGCGCGTTGCGCGCCAAGTATGCGGCACTGTCTGACCGCCGCGCGGTTGACGCTGTTCTGGAACGCGCCGGATGCTTGCAGGGTCTGCGCGCCTGATACTTCCGTCTTCCAAAAAGGAGCTGCTTGTGATCGATCTCTATACCGCTTCGACACCAAACGGATGGAAAGCTTCCGTCACGCTGGAGGAACTTGGTCTGCCCTACCAGGTTCATCCGATTGATCTCTCCAAAGGCGAGCAGAAACAGGAGTGGTACCTGAAACTGAACCCCAACGGCCGCATCCCGACCATCGTCGATCGTGACAACGACGATTTCCCCGTCTTCGAGACGGGCGCAATCATGATCTACCTGGCGGAGAAGGCAGGCCGACTGCTTCCCACCGACGTGAAGGGCCGCTCGAGGGTGATTCAGTGGGTGATGTTCCAGATGGGCGGAATCGGACCGATGATGGGTCAGGCCAACGTCTTCTTTCGTTATTTTCCCGAAAAGATCCAGCCGGCAATCGACCGCTATCAGAATGAATCGCGGCGCCTGTTCGAGGTGCTCGATCGTCGCCTCGGCGAAAGTGAGTGGCTGGCCGACGATTACTCGATCGCCGACATTGCCAACTGGTGTTGGGTGCGCACATACAAATGGTCGGGCGTGTCGATCGACGGACTCGCGAACCTGCGGCGATGGTTGGATGCGATGAGGGAGCGCCCGGCATGTCAGCGCGGAGTCGAAGTGCCCTATCGTCTCCAAAATATGGAGAAGGACGAAAAAGCCGCCAAGGAGTTCGCCGAGAACGCCCGCAAGATGGTGCAGCGATAAGCCGATGAGCACGACGGAACGCGATGAGCCGCACCGTTCGTTGCGGCTCGAAGCGGGCGCTCTGAGCACCGACGATCGCGTCACGAAGCGTCACCCGCCCCGCAATTCATAAGTTGTGCATGACCGCCGCGGGCGCCTTGTCCCACACCCTGCGCTCGTCGTCGAAAGGCGCATCTTTGATAGCGCCGGTTGCACCGAACACTATCGTGGCCCCACGCGAGCGCGTGTAAGCCGGCCAGCTGCCGACGCTTGCACTAAAACTCGATTCGGTCGCCGGCGCCGCGTCGACGCGACGAGGCGACGTCAATGCTACGGAGCTGGGCAGCTTGCCGGTATGTCGAAGATATTGGGGTTCGCGATACCAAGCGTGGTGTTCAGGAACAGCGCTTGCTCGTGTCGATCCCGTTTCCGCAGGTTCACGCTCATCATCAATGGCAGGCCATCCCTCGTGGCCGACAGG
>JBJKQX010000096.1:0-7487 GCA_046704965.1 Binataceae bacterium (SeqCode) | reverse complement strand
GTTCCCGGCACGGCTTTCAGGTGATCGACACCCGCCACGAGCAGGCCGCGGCCCATATGGCCGACGGATGGGCGCGCACCACCGGGCGACCGGGCGTCGCAATTGTCACTGCTGGCCCCGGCCTGACAGACGCGGTTACGGGTGTCGCCAACGCCTACATGGATTCGATCCCGATGGTTCTGGTCGGCGGTCGAAGCCCGCTTGCCGACGACGACAGGTTGCCGCTTCAGGCGGTCGACCAGATGGGACTGATGCGCCCGATAACCAAGTGGGCGCGCTCCGTCACGGAGACCGAACGGATTCCTGAATACGTCGCCGCGGCTTTCAGGCATGCCGTCTCGGGCAGGCCAGGCCCCGTCTTCCTCGAACTCCCGATCGACGTGTTGTTCAGGCGGGTCGACGAAAAGCACGTCGCATTTCCTGAAATCTATCGTCCCAGCACTCCGCCCGGACCCTCCCGCGACGCTTTGAAACAGGCTTTGACGTGGCTCAGGGAGGCAAAGCGGCCAGCGATTCTCGCAGGCGGCGGAGTATGGTTTTCGCAGGCGGCGCAAGAACTTACCCGCTTCGCGGAACTCACCCATACGCCCGTGATGGCCAATTCCAAGGCGCGCGGATCAATTTCCGAAGAGCATCCGATGTCCTTCGGGGGATTTGCCGCGATCCATCCCGCCCTCCATGGCAAAAATGGCACCGCGAGCGCCGATCTGGTCATCCTGCTCGGCACCCGTATCGGGCTGTTCACGGGCGGACAGAACTCCGTGATTCCCGCTGACGCACGCGTGATCCAGATTGACATAGAGCCGGAGGAAATCGGGCGAAATCGCGATATCGAACTCGGCGTCGCGAGCGATTGCCGGGAGTTTCTGCTCCAGGCGATCGCGCAGATTGGCGACGAAAAGTTCGACCGCCATCACGAGTGGATCGAACGGCTTGGCGCGCTCAGGGCAGCGATGGGCCATCGCTTCGACGGCGTAATCAAGAGCCACAAAGGACCGATCCATCCCGCCCGGATGGCGCACGATATCGCCCAGGCGC
Source organism: Binataceae bacterium (SeqCode) (assembly GCA_046704965.1). Taxonomy (GTDB): domain Bacteria; phylum Desulfobacterota; class Binatia; order Binatales; family Binataceae; genus DTIX01. The sequence goes on along the minus strand of JBJKQX010000096.1, from coordinate 6,449 downwards.
TCGATCCCGACGCGATCGTCGTCGCAGACGGCGGAGAAACCTCGGCGTGGATGGGCAACGCGTGGACCGCACGGCGCCCGGGAAGCTTCCTTAGCCACGGATACCTGGGATGCCTCGGCGTGGGGCTGCCGTTCGCTCTGGCCGCCAAAGCAGCCCATCCCGACCGTCAGGTCTTCTGCATCATTGGCGACGGCTCCGCGGGACTCAATTTCTCCGAATTCAACACCGCCGCGAGGAGCGGCCTGCCCATCACCGTCGTCGTCAACAACGACGGACAATGGGGCATGTCGAAGCACGGACAGGAACTCATGTGGGGCAAGGGGAAACACGTGGCGACCGAACTCGGCATGGTTCATTACGAGAAAGCCGCCGAGGGTCTTGGTGCGTACGGCGAACTGGTCGAGCGGCCGGAGGATATCGGTCCCGCGATGGAGCGGGCGGCCGATTGCGGCCGGGTCGCGTGCCTCAACATCCTGACCGACCCAGACGTGATCGAGCCTGGCACCTACGCAATGTATAGCGCGGCGTCCTCGATGCTGCACAAGCAAGAACCCAAGGCCGAATCAGGCGACGAAGACGAAACAACCCTGCCCTATTACGGCAAGCGGAAGCTTGATTAGCGGAAAACGCCGGCACCGACCGGCGCTTGTGCGATAAGGCCGGATACTTTCGCGAGCTGGTCGACGGGTTGTTTGATTTGTCCTGACCGGGAACCGGGCATCCGGCGTCCCGGCGAACAGCGGATTTTCGTCTTTACGATTACCAGGCCGGCGAGTCGCTCGGAGAAGACGGCCCGGAATAAGCTGACGGAGACCCGGACCAGCCTGACCGACCGACATCAATACCCTTGCGTACGCGTACCGAGGCGCTAGGCCGCGAGGGAACTTCGACGCGCAGCCGCCGATAGCCGCCCGCGCTCGCGTCAGGCGCGACGAAACCGAGGGTATACTGCTCACGAAGCTCGGCGCTGATATTTGCGCATATCTGGCGCAGCCGCGCTCCCTCGCCCACCTCGCGGATGATATAGCTCTTGGCTCCCGTTTCGGTCGAAAGTGTCTCCAGCGTCCTCGCATCGACCTCGTCGGCACCTGCGTTTCCGATTATGATCGGTCCAAACTGGATCGCCGGCCCTGCCGACGTGTTCGGGTTGCCAATCCCAATAGAATAGATCAACACACCTTCGGCACGCGCCAACGCGACCACCTGCTGAACCGTGTGCCTGCTGTCGTTGTCCATCCCATCGGTGATAACCAGAAGAGCCTTCTTGTCGTACTTACCCTGCTCCACCATTTTCAACCCTTTGAATATGGTATCGAACAGAGCGGTCTGCCCCCACGCATAGAGAACCGAAAGACGCCGCGCCACGAGCAAATGGTTGGTGGTAAAGGCCTGGAGCAGGAAGGGCTGGTTCGAGAACGCGTACAAAAACACGTCGTCACGCGGGTTGAGGTCGCGCAGAAACTGGGCGATCGCGAGTTGAGCCTGACGGAGCTTGGAGTGCTGCGGCGGGTAGGCCATGCTTCCGGACGTGTCGACCAGGATGCCGATGGAAACGGGGGTATTCAGGTCCTGGCGAAAGAACTTTATCGGGACCTGCTTGCCGTTCATGTAAAGGCGAAAGTCATCCTTGCCAAGGCCCGTGATGTAACCGCCCTGAGGGCCGGTGACCGTCACCGTTACCTGATCGTATCCGGGCTGACTGCGCAGTTGTCTTGAAGGAATAACCACCGCCTGATGCGAAGGGCGGGCAGACGGGATTTTCGTTGTCTGCTGGCTTTGCGGAAGACGGGGAAGTTCGAGCGTTGAACCTCCGCCCTGGAGATTCGGGACCGTGACTTGCGGCCCGGGCCCCGATTGCTCGGTCTGCCGGCTGCTGCTGCCCGCTCCGAGCTGGAGTTGCTCGGCATCGGCCGTTCCGGCAAACCCGACCATGACGACGGACGCCAGAAGAATCGCGCAGAATGCGCCCGCAACAACCCGGGCTTTGGCAAAAATCGCGATGTACCTCATCGGGACCACTTCGATCTTCCTATTTAACCAACGCGCGGGCAACAGCCTCACTCCGCCTATAGCAGAATCAGCCCCTCGACCATATTAGACGTTGGTCCGAAACGTTCGTTTCATCCAAAAAAACGGTGCCGCGCACGTGCCATCAGGCGGATACGCAAATCGCATCCGCGTTTGAGTCGAAGACGGCCTGAACCTAATATTCCCGTGTTTCTCAGACCCTCCGCGAGCGCGTCCGGACGGAGACCCAGGAGCTGACACGTGTCAACTGTGGAAAGTCAAAAGTGCATCGTAATCATGGACAGCCAGGGGATGGTCGTGGACTGGAGTCCCGGTGCGGAGGCCATCTTCGGATGGTCGAGTGGCGAGGCAATCGGTGCCAAACTGTCGAAGCTCATCGTCCCTGAACGGTTCCGCGATGCTCACGAAGCGGGACTTCGCAGGTTCGCCACCACTGGTGAGGGCGGGACGCTTCTCGGCAAGCCAATCACAATCGACGTAATCGATCGCGAGGGGCGCGAATTCCCTGTCGAGGTGTTCATTTCGCCTGAGAAGGCCATGGAAGGCCTGCGCTTTCGGACCGTTGTGCGCCGCGTCAGCGCCTCGGAATAACCGAATAAACGCCGACGCGTCGAACTCTCGCCGGCGCGAGCTGCACCCTGTTTTCGCCCCCAATTCGTCGGCGCGGCCGGTCCCGGCAGCATAGCCGGCAAAATTTGCACGCGGTGCGGCATTCACTCAGCTGCCCGCACAGAACTTCCTTTAGCTTTCAAACACGCTCTAAAATGCCGGATTCAGCCCACGATGCGTTTGCACGCGCATCGTAGATCGGGAGGCCGGCGTGCATCAGCTCACGGAATCACAGCTTCTTGGCTTCCTTCTGCAGGTGGCGGTACTGCTGGTCACCAGCCGCGTTCTGTCCGAGGCGATGAAGCGCTTCGATCAGGCTCCCGTTATCGGTGAACTGATGGCGGGCGTGGTGCTCGGCCCTTCGGTGTTGGGGGTGCTATGGCCGCAAGCCTTCAATTTCATTTTTCCCGCCGACCCGACCATGAGCCACCTGCTCGAGGCCTTCGCCTGGCTCGGCGCAATTCTGCTGCTTCTCTATATCGGTCTCGAAATTGACCTTGAAGCGCTGCGCGCAGTGGGCGCGCGTGCTCCGATCATTTCCGGAATGGGTTTCGCGGTCATCTTTCCGAGCGGAATCGTGCTCGGCCTGATGCTCCCGGACCACTACCTCGCGGCCCCGGAGCATCGCGTGGTCTTTGCCCTGTTCCTTGCCGTGGCGCTTGCGGTTTCGGCGGTCCCGGTAATCGCGAAAATCCTGATCGACCTCGGCATGATGCGCCGCGAGCTGGGGCTCACGATTCTGGCAACCGGAGTGGTCGACGACACGGTCGGATGGCTGCTGCTGTCGATCATTGCGGGCCTGGCGACCCGAGGCGTGGTCGATTTTACATCGGTGAGCATCTTCTTCGCCGAGACGGCGGCCTTCGTCGCTTTCTGCTACTTCGTGGGGCATCGACTGGTTTCGCGCTTCCTCAGATGGGTCGACGACCGCACGTATATCGAGCACGGCAAGCTCACAGCCATCGTGGGCATCGCACTGGTCATGGCGGTGATCACGCAGGCGATCGGTCTTCACGCCGTGTTCGGCGCATTCGTTGCCGGACTGATGGTGGGAAGCTCGGCGCGAGTGCGAAAGCGCGACCTCGAAGACCTCAAGGGAGTCACGCTGGGTGTGATGGCGCCGCTGTTTTTTGCCTACTCGGGCGTGCGGGCGGATCCGAGCGCGCTAAGAAACCCGCTGGTTCCGCTGCTGGTCCTCGGAATCGCATGCGCGGGAAAACTTGCCGGATGCGGGTTCGGTGGCGTGCTTGCCGGACTTCGTCCGCGCGAGGCGCTTTCGGTCGCGGTGGGGATGAACGCCCGCGGCGGAATCGGAATCATCGTGGCACTGCTTGGGCTGAGCCTCGGAGTTCTCACTTCCGAAACCTATACGATCATAATCCTGGTCGCGATTGCGACCTCGCTGATGGCGCCTCCGCTACTCAAGTGGACGCTCGGCGGGATTGAACACACCCCGACCGAATCGGAACGTATCGAGCGCGACAAACTGCTCGCGCGGCTGCCGCTGAGCCGCGCCGGTGCAAAGCTGCTGGTGCTGAGCGGCGGTGGCCCTCACGCTGACCTTGCCGCGCATATCGCATCGGCGTTCGCCGCCCACGCCGACGCGAGCATCACCGTGTTTCATGCGCTCGCCTCGGACGAACCGCGCGAGCGAAGCGAATTCGACAAACGCTTCCAGCGCATCAAGGGCATCTGCGACGTATCGGGCGCTCACAATGTACTTGAGCGGGTTGGCGTCGCCGATTCGATCGCCGAGGCCGTGGTCCAGGAAGCCGAGCGCGGGTACGACGCGATTTTCGCCGGCGCGTCGCATCTCAGAGGGCGCGACGAACTGGGAGGAGAGATACTGCGCGAACTGGTCGCGAACGCTCACGCGCCGGTGATAATCGTGCGCAACGCGGGAGCGCCGGTGCCGCTCAGGCGGATACTGACTCCGGTGACGGGAGCGGGCTTCTCGCGCCTCGGTGCCGCGATCGCGATGCAATACGCGCAGGCATTCAAGGCCGAAATCACGGCTCTCCACGTGCGCGAGCGTCCGCTTCTGCGCGGATTCGAGCGTGAAGGGATGGACGAAAGCCGGGACATCGTGGGCGAGATCGAACTTCTCGGCCAACAACTTGGTCTTCGCGTCGAGGGCAGAGTGGTGACCGGAAGACGACCCGAAGACATCATAATCGCAAGCACCCGCGAAGACAGTTACGACCTGCTGGTGATGGGCGTACTGTACCGAACCTCCGAACAGCGCCTGTACTTCGGCAACAAGGTGCGGCAGATCCTGGGGCGAACGGGATGCTCAGTGGTCCTGGTGGTGCCGTCACAGCAGCCCCTGATGCGCGCCTGACACGCCTGACGCGCGCGGGAGCGGACCGCGCGAATGGGCCTCTCGCAGTGGATAAAATCCAACTTGGATGCTAATGCGCAAAAGCGGGAGGGCGAAATGGAAACACACGCCGAAATCTGCCGCGCAATCGACGCTTATCGCGACACGGCGATAACCGTCGGTCATCAAATTCATCAGCATCCGGAACTCAAGTTTCAGGAACGCTTCGCCGCAAATCTGCTCGCGGACGCGGGTCGCAAGCTTGGGCTCGACGTGCAAACCGGCGTGTGCGAACTGGAGACGGCCTTTCGTGCCGAGTTCGGCGACCCGAACGGTCCGGCGGTCGCGATTTTGGCCGAATACGACGCGCTGCCGAACGGGCATTCGTGCGGCCACAATCTGATTGCGAGCGCGGCGCTGACGGCAGTCGCGGGTCTGAAGAACGGCGTAAAGAAGCTGCCGGGCCGGATCGTCTTTCTCGGCACGCCAGCCGAAGAAGGCGGCGGCGGAAAGGTTATCCTGCTCGAAAGAGGAGCGCTTAAGGGCGTTGACGCCGCGATGATGGCGCATCCCGCCGACGGCGACGCATGCATGGGGACCGTGCTCGCCGTGAAGGGTGTCCGCTTCAATTTTCACGGCAAGGCCGCGCATGCGGCATACGCGCCGTGGAACGGAGCCAGCGCGCTTTCGGCGGTGCTGCAGACCTTCCAGAGCATCGACGCGATGCGGCTTCATCTGCGCGAGAACGCCCGCCCGCGCGTGCACGGAATCATCACCAACGGCGGTCAGGCCGTGAAAATCGTGCCCGAACGGACAGCGTGCGAATTTCTGGTGCGGGCCAAAACCGCCAGCTATTGCGACGAAATCGCGGAGCGTGTCATGAGATGTGCCGAGGGTGCCGCGCTTGCGACCGGCACGCGCGTCGAGTGCGAAGTCTTCATGGGCTACAAGGACATGGTGAACAACCGCGCGATGGCCGGGCGTTACGCATCACACAGTGAGGCTCTCGGCACCCGCTCGCCCGAGGCCTCGCCCGACGCTCCCACCGCAAGCACCGACATGGGAAACGTCAGTCACGCGATTCCGTCGATTCATCCCATGTTCGGCGCGGCGCCGCGCGGTACGGCCCAGCCGCATGAAGATGCTTTCGTCGCTCACGCAGATTCGGATTACGGGTACGCCGCGATGATACGGGTTGCCAAGGCGCTTGCGATGACCGCCTACGACCTGCTGGCCGATCCGCAACTGATGAAAGCTGCCAAGGAAGAGTTCGCCGCACGCGCGCAAGGCTGATCTTTCAAGCCTTGGGCGGTGGGTATTCGGGGAACTGCGGCAGATCGTCGACTATCTCGTGCCATGGCGCTTTGGAGTCGACGAAGATGTGACACTCGGCGCGAACGCCGGGGTCTTCGTCGAGAGAGCCGGCGGGCACCACAATGAAGTCACGCGCCGGGACAAACCGCGGCATCGGACTCCCGCAGGTTCGGCAAAA